>QHQU01000203.1 GCA_003219925.1 Verrucomicrobiota bacterium | reverse complement strand
CCTCCAGGCCTCAGCTATTTTGCGGCATCACCTCGATGTCTTCGTCAATTTCAACGAAGACGTGATCGAGTTCGATGAGACGCCCGCCGGAGTAAGCGAAGAGAACATGAAACTGAAGAAGCTTCTCAACATGAGCGTGAACGAAATCGAGCTGAGCGTCCGCGCCGCCAATTGTCTGAACAACGCCAATATCACCACCGTGGGCCAGCTCGCCCAAAAAACCGAGGCGGAAATGTTGAAGTATCGGAACTTCGGCAAGAAATCGCTTAACGAGATTAAGGATAAACTCACTGCCCTCGGACTCGGGCTGGGAATGAAATTTGATCCCGGTTTGGTGGAAACGCCGGTTGGAGTCGATGTCGCCGCCAGCTCCAATGGAACGGGCACGGAGCAGCCATCGCGCGTCAGCTAATTTCGCGATGCGACACCAAAAGAAAACGATAAAGCTCGGACGCACGGCCGAGCATCGGAAAGCGCTGCTGGCAAATCAGGTTTGCAGCTTGATCGAGCATCAGCGTATTCGTACCACGCTGGCGAAAGCCAAAGCGGTCCGGCCGCTCGCGGAAAAAATGGTCACCCTCGGCAAAAAAGGGTCGATCCATGCTCGTCGGACCGCTTTCGCGGTTCTTCGGCAGAAAGATGCGGTGAAAAAGTTGTTCGATGAAATCGCGCCACGCACGGTCGATCGCAGCGGGGGTTACACTCGAATCGTGAAACTTGGGCAGCGCAAAAGCGACGCAGCTCCGGTCGCCTATCTGGAGTGGGTAGATGCCGCCATTCTCGTCGATCAAGAGATCGATCAGGCGGCGGAGAAGAAAACTCGCAAATCGAAAAAAGAGGGCGAGCAATCCAGCGGCGCGGAAAAGAAATCGAAGAAAACGGCGGCTGCGACCGGAACATAGGGTTCTGCCATGTGCGCCAAGCGGACATTTGTCCGCTTTTCTTTGTCGGTTGTCAGCGGAGTGCAACTCCGCTCGGCGCACAGACTGGAAAGTTCTGTGTTCCGTTTTGCGGCAACGAATATTTTATCCGCTTAAGTTCCTCGTTGTAGCTGCCGCCGTCACCAGCGGCAGAATCTCGATCAATTCAAATTTTCTGCCGCCGGTGACGGCGGCAGCTACAACGCTTTCGGCAAAGCATTACGGTTCCATTTTCGGGACGGCCATTTCCCAAGCGCGGAATGATTTCGATGACGAAGAATTTCGTCGCTGCATTTTAAGCAACACGATCTCAACCTCTTACGGCACGCAAAAAATCATTGGCACGGAGGGTGCATAGGGCAAGGCTACCTATGCACACCCATAAATCTACAACTTACGATCTTATCATGGAGTCTGAGTCTGAAGACAAGAATCGAAGCCGGCTCGAAACAGTAATTTACGCACTCTTCATTTTGAGCGCGATCGTTTCGATCTGGCAATTCGTAGTGCAGCCGATCGTTGTGCCTTCGCATACCGCCGGCTTCGCTTCCAATCAGACCCAGTGCGTCCAGGGCGAGATCTAACAAGAATTAGACAGGCAGACATCAGCCGGTCGAACCGGACCGAAGTATGCCGTTTTTAGATTAGATCGCGGTCATGTTGCTGCAGGATTTGCGGTATGCCCTGCGAATGCTGGTGAAACAGCCGGCGTTCACTTTCATCGTCGTCATTACCTTTGCTCTCGGGATTGGCGCCAACACCGCGGTCTTCAGCGTGGTCAATGCCGTTGTGCTGCGGCCTCTTCCGTTCCAGCAGCCGCAAGATCTCGTTGACCTCGCACTCTATGATGTGCGCGAAGGTCTGGAGAAGGTCGTGGGTTCGTCTGTTTCATATCCTGACTTCGAGGATTGGCGTGCGCAGAATCGCGTCTTCGAGCGCGCCGCCGTTTACGTCAATCGGAGTCTCACGCTGACTGACGGCAAACAGGCAATGCATGTCGTTGGCGAAGCTGTTTCCGGCGAATTGTTCAACTTGCTCCGAGCCAAGCCCCTGCTCGGCCGGACCTTTACCGCGAACGAAGATGAGCCTGGGAATCGCGCTGTCATCCTGAGCTACCCAGTGTGGCAAACGCAATTCGCCGGTGATCAGTCCATCATCGGCAGGTCCATCACCTTGGACGGTAACAGTTACCAGGTCGTCGGGGTGATGCCGAAAGGTTTCGATTTCCCGCTCGGTCGCGACAATATCCCAGCCGATCTTTGGATCACGGTCGCGATTTTGCGCGAAAGCAGCGATGGATCGAAGCCGATGACGGCGCAGCGCGGGAATAATTTTCTCGGTTGCATCGCACGTTTGAAAAGCGGCGTCTCGATGGCGCAGGCGCAGGCGAACATGGATACAATCAGCGCACGCCTGGCTCAACAATACCCTGACAGCGATGCCTATTTCCGCGTCCGTGTCCGCTCGTTACGCGACGCCATCGTAGGCCAAACGCATTCCGCGTTGATGATGCTGAGCGCGATGGCGGCATGCGTGGGGCTCGTCGCCTGCGTCAATGTCGCTAATCTTCTTCTCGCGCGTTCCGTTTCGCGGCAAAAACAGATCAGCATTCGCGCCGCGCTCGGCGCCGCTCGCCGGCACATCGTGCGGCAATTGCTTACCGAAAGCGTCTTGCTCAGCGTGATTGGCGGCCTCGCCGGTTTGTTGCTTGCCATCTGGGGACTCGACGGGATGAAACGATTTCTCCCGTCGAACATTCCGCGCATTGATCAGATTTCGCCAGATATGCGTGTTCTCGCCTTCAGCGCCGCAGCGAGTCTTATCGTGGGAATTTTCGCCGGCCTTCTGCCAGCCTGGCGCGCATCGCATCCGAACATCGCCGGCTCGCTCAATGAAAGCGCGCGCGGCTCCAGCGAAGGCGCGCACGGGCGGCGCCTTCGTTCAGCGCTGGTCGTGGTCGAGATCGTGCTCGCGCTGTTGCTGCTCTCGACCGCCGGATTGCTGGTGGAGAGTTTTCTGCGTTTGCAAAAAGTGCCGCCCGGCTTTGATCGCACTAATGTGTTTACCGCGCGCGTCGCGTTGCCCGACACGACCTACGGCAAACCGGCCGAGTGCGCCGCCTTCTTCGATAAATTATTAAAGCGCGTCGGCCAGTCGCCCGGTGTCCAATCCGCCAGCGCGGCCTGGTGGATTCCACTGAGTGGAAGCGAGATCACGCTCACGACCGACATTCAGGAACATCCACTGCCGAAAAGCGAGCAGCCCGCCGTCCAGGTCAATGTTGTCGCGCCCGAATTCTTCAAAACATTGCGCGTGCCGCTGCTGCGCGGCCGCGACTTCACTGAACGCGACGACATCAACGCGCCGGCGGTCGCTATCGTCACGCAGAGCTTCGTGAACAAATATTTTCGCGGCGAAAATGCGCTCGGGAAACGGATCAAGCCCAGCGGTTCCATCACTCCCGGCGAGCCTCCGATGCGCGAGATCGTGGGTGTGGTTGGCGATCTTCACCTGACAACCCTTCGCGAAGCAGCGCAGGCGCAGATTTACATTCCACATCAGCAATTCGCGATTTCGACCGTGTCGCTCTTCGTCCGCAGCACTGTCAATCCATCCTCCCTGACGAGTTCGCTGCGCAACGCCGTGGCCGAACTCGACAAAGACGTGCCGCTTTATCGTCCGCGGCTGTTGAGTGAATACGTATCTTCATCCATCGCGCAGCCGCGCTTCAACGCGATTCTGGTCGCGCTTTTCGCCGGCATCGCGCTGCTGCTCGCGGCCGCGGGGATTTTCGGCGTCATGAGTTACG
>QHQU01000202.1 GCA_003219925.1 Verrucomicrobiota bacterium | reverse complement strand
CCGGCGCTTACGCAGCATTCGTTGAAGAAGTGAGGTGCGTCCAAATCCGAGAAGATGGGCATAAAACCAACCCGCAACGGCACCACCGAGAAAAGCACTGTGACCGACACTGCCGGTGCGATCGAAAAGCAAGAGGGCAATGGCAGCGAACAGTGCAATCTGGCCGACCCGACGCATCTTTAACCGAACCGGCACCATGAACAGAAGCAGGGCTGTCATCTCCAATTCGGGCAAGATGGTGGCGTAGGCTACGAAGATGGCGGCGACGCCTCCCCCGGCCGCGAACAACACACAATCGCTCGGCATGAGAAAGAGATGACCGAGTTCGCCACTAAACGCGCCAAAGAGATAGAGGAAAAGAAATTGCCGCTGGCCGATGATCGCCTCCACATCGCGCCCGATAAAATAAAGGACCAGCATGCTGGCAATGAAATGCCAGACGTTGTTATAGAGGAGCGGGGCGGTAAAAAATTGCCAGGCATAAGCGTCCGAAATACCGCGGTCGCTAAGCCCGAGATATTCGAGAACGAATCCGCGATTCCAGGAGGTGAGGACAACCTGAACGATGAAGGCCGCGGCGTTCAGGCCCAGCAAGCAAAAGAAAACTATGCGCTGCGGGGGCGCCCATGAGCGCGTGAAACGCGACGCCTTTCGCCCTGATAGCCGCATACATTAAGTTTATCGCACTCGTCGAACGCTGTCGACGGGTGATTCGCCGCGAAGCGAAATTAGCCTGGCGCAAGCACCCGGAGACCCCGTTCCCGCACCCGAAACTCTACCGGGCAGGTCCCGATCACCTCGCCGTCGACCTCGACTGGCACGTCTTCCCCGGAGGAAACCCGCAAGCGTTTGGTCTGAAAATACTCCAGCTCCGGCATGCTGATGGAGGAGCTGAAAATCACCTCTTGCAGATAACGAATAATGTCGAGATAACCGATTCGCTTAAATACGACGACATCGAGCAAACCGTCGTCGATGAGGGCCCGTTTGAAGAACGGGAATGGTCCACCGTAAAGGCGACCATTTCCGATGAGGACGAAGGAGCCTTCCATGGTCTTCGCCCCTTTCAACTCAATTACGAGGTGCGGGGGCGGTCGGGAGGCGATCTGCGCCGCCGAAATAAGATAGCTGAGCGGGCCGAAGCTGCGTTTAAAAGCGACGCTGGTTTCCTTCACCGCCTGGGCGTCGAGCCCGATGCCGGCGAGTTGTACGAAATGTTTTCCATTCGCACTGGGCAAATCAATCGCGCGGGTGTGTCCATCGCAAATAATCTGCCAGCATTGATTCAGGTCGCCGGAAGGCAAACCAAGTTCGGTGGCAAAGACATTGACCGTGCCGATCGGTAATAACCCGAGTGCAGCCGATGTTCCGGCGAGGCCATTTACGACTTCGTTGATCGTTCCGTCCCCGCCGGCCGCCACAATTCTCTGGTACCCTTCCCGCGCCGCCTTGCGGGCGAGCGATTCCGCTTCGCCAATGCGTGAGGTCGAACGCAAGGCGGCTCCCCGCGCTACCTTTTCCACGCGCGAGCGCCAATGACCGGCCCGCTCGCTACGGGCTGCCGGATTTAGAATAACAAGGGTATCCTGCACGAATGATTTACTGCGATGACGCGCTGGGTAATGTTTTTTGAATGTTCCGCCTCAGGCGAACCATCGGATGGCTGTTCCTGGTCGTGGTCGCGATTTTCCTGGTATCGCTGCTGGGGGCAAACCTCTATGTGCAATCGCAGGCAACACAAGAGCGGATTCAGCAGGAACTCAGCCAACGTCTTAAGATGCCGCTGCAAATTCAGCGCATCAGCGTCACGCCATGGGGCGGATTAAAACTTAGCGGAATCACCATTCCGCAAAGCAACAATGCCCACGATCCGCCGTTTCTCCAAGCCAAGCACTTTCAACTTCGCGTCCGTTTGGGTTCGATTTTCTGGCGACCGCTGGTAATTAAAGAGATCGCGCTGATAGCGCCGACAGTGATTTGGCCGCAAAACGAATCTGGAGAATGGCGAGTGCCGATGGCTGAGAGGCCCTCCGAAGCTCAGACGCAAGTCGAGGAAGAGCCGACGGTTTCAACCCCGGAAAACTTGCCGGAAGGCACGCCGCCTCAAAAGGAATCGAAGAAAACCAAACCCGTTGTGGTCGAAAGCACACCGGCCGGGCCGCAAATCAAAAAGATACGGTTGAGCGATGGCAGTTTCCATTTCCTGGATCATGAAAAGCGAAACATTGCGCTGTTCGACGGCGTCCAATTTTCCTCCTCCATGCGAGACGTAGATTCGATTCGGGGCCACGTTCGCATCGACAAAATCGTGCTCCGCGATCGCGTTTTTCTTTCCGAGTTGCGTTCGCCCATTCGTTACGATCCGAGCGAGCTTGAGCTCTCCGGGATTAGCGCGCAAATCGCGAAAGGACAATTGACCGGCGATTTTTCAATGGAACCGCAGGCGGAAGATTCCCCCTTCACCGTGCACGCCAGTTTTCGTCGGGTACAGGCGGATGAATTAGTGGCTCAAGCGGGCGGTTCCCGGGACATGATCCGCGGGATTTTGGAAGGGACGTTCGATGCGACCGGAAAGACCGCCGAGCCCGATGCTCTGACCGGTTCTGGCACCATCCTCTTGCAAAACGGTCATGTGCAACAGTTCGCCGTGCTCGCTGCGCTCGGGCAATTGCTGCAAATCGAGGAACTGATGCAGCTCGATCTCGAACAAGCCGAAGCGAAGTATCGTCTCGCTGGCAACACCGTTCTCGTTGATGAGTTGCTCTTGCGTTCGCCTAATTTGCGCCTTACCGCCACTGGCTCCGTTTCATTGCGAGGCAAACTCGCACTGGATTCTGTTCTAGCGATCAATGAAAAAATCCGGAGCCAATTGTTTCGCGGAATTCGCGAAAATTTTGTTCCGACATCCGAGCCCGGCGAGTACGCGCTCCAGTTCCATGTCGGCGGCACAGTAGACAAACCGAAAACCGACTTGATGGAGCGCGCCGTCGGAGCCGATCTCAAAGATCTCGGTGGTGTCATCGACGCACTTCTCGGTCACGGGAAAAGCAAAAAAAAGAAAAATGCGGAGTCACCCACACCGTCGGCCCCGCCCAAGCCGTGAGAGTAATTGCAGGCACGGCTGGCGGCTTGCAATTGAAAGTCCCGCGCAGCGGTGTGCGCCCAACGATGGATCGCGTAAAGGCGGCAATCTTTTCGAGCCTGGGCGAGAAAGTGATTGGAGCACGCGTGTTGGATCTTTTTGCCGGTGCCGGCGGGCTCGGCATCGAAGCAATGAGTCGCGGCGCGGCTTCCGCGGTCTTTGTTGAATCAAATCCAAACGCGGCGCGAATCGTCGAACGCAATCTTGCCATTGCCGGCCTGGATGGTCGCGTGCGGATGCGGGATGCGTTTGCGTATTTGAAGGACG
>QHQU01000201.1 GCA_003219925.1 Verrucomicrobiota bacterium | reverse complement strand
ATGGCACGAGCGAGATGAAGGCCGCCGCGATCATGATCTTGTCCACCAGCGGATCCATCAATTTTCCGAAGTTTGTCACCGTTTGGTAACGGCGAGCGATCTCGCCGTCAAAAAAATCGGTGATACCGGCGACAAGAAAAGTGATCAGCGCGGTAGTGTGTGCGTAACGCCAGGGCGAGCTCAGCGCCGCCACAAACAAAATCGTTAGAGCGAGCCGGCTAAGAGTAAGACGGTTCGCCCAATTCATGCCAATGCCGGAACGGACCGTTCCTTTTCCCTCGCCGATCCAGCCTGGAATCTGACCGATTTCCAAATCGGAACGCGTTTTTTTAATTCATCGACGGCCCACCGGCTCGCTTCGAACGCGGCACCCCGATGAGCGGCCGCGACCCGCAAGAGTAATGAGGTTTCACCTACCGCGACAAAACCAACGCAATGATGCAGCTTGATCATCAAAAGATCGAAGCGCGCCGCTGCTTCCTGCGCAATTTTTCTCAACTGATACTCAGCCATTTCGCGATGCGCCTCGTATTCGATCCCTTCAATAGGTTTCCCGTTTTCCAGCGTACGGACGTTTCCAAGAAACTCAACGATCGCACCTGCACCTAACGTGGTCTCCGGTGAAGTGAGGCCGAGTGGGCCGCTCACTAATGCCACTTCGCAATCGCAATTTGCCATTCGCCTGGGTTACTCGTTTACTGCATTGCCTGGGAATAAATGTACCTTAAAACCAGTTCCTCAAAATCATGACGATGCAATCGGATATTGGCCTGATCGGCTTGGCGGTAATGGGCGAGAATCTTGCGCTCAACATGGAATCAAAAGGATTTTCCGTCGCCGTTTTTAATCGCACTACCGCCGTCACCGAAAAATTTACCGCCACCCGCGGCAAAGGAAAGAAAATCACGCCGACCTCGACAATCGAGGAATTTATCGGCGCGCTGAAACGTCCGCGCAAAGCGATGATGATGATCAAAGCGGGCAAACCAGTTGATCAAGTGATCAGCGAAGTCGTCCCGCTGCTGGAAAAAGGCGACGTCCTCATCGACGGCGGAAACTCGCTTTTCACCGATACCCAGCGGCGCTTTCACGATCTCGAAGGAAAGGGAATTCATTACATCGGCTGCGGCGTCTCGGGTGGCGAAGAAGGCGCACTGAAAGGCCCGTCGCTCATGCCGGGCGGCTCCCGCGAAGGTTACGAAATGATTGCGCCCATTTTCCGCAAGATCGCGGCGCAGGTCGATGGCGAGCCCTGCTGTCGCTATATGGGGCCCGACGGAGCCGGACACTATGTCAAGATGGTCCATAACGGCATCGAATACGGCGACATGCAGTTGATCTGCGAAGCTTATGCCATTTTAAAAAATGTCCTCCGGCTCGAAGCCAAAGATCTCGCCGATATCTTCGCACAGTGGAATCGCGGCGCGCTCGAAAGTTATCTCATCGAGATTACCGCGGAAATTTTTCGCAAACGAGATCCCGATACCGCCAAAGCGCTGGTCGATGTCATTCTCGATAAGGCCGGCCAAAAAGGGACCGGACTTTGGACTTTGCAATCCGCCCTCAGTCAATCGGTCGTCATCTCAACCATCAACGCCGCAGTGGAAGCGCGTGTCATTTCCTCGCGTAAAGGAGAACGTGTGGCTGCATCGAAAATCTTGCCGCAGCAGCAAGTGCCGACATTCAGCGGCAATCGGGACGAGCTTGTCCAGGCCGTGCACGACGCGCTTTACGCTTCGAAAATTGTTTCCTACGCCCAGGGGATGGAGTTACTCGGTGCCGCCAGCACAGCCTACAACTGGAATTTGAATTTTGGAGACATCGCGACGATTTGGCGTGGAGGGTGCATCATTCGCGCGAAATTTCTTAACCGCATCACCGAGGCTTATGCGCGCGATCCGAAGCTGCACAATCTCCTGCTCGACCAATATTTCACCGACATCATCGCAAAAACACAGCGCAATTGGCGCGTCGCGGTCTCAACCGCCATTAATTACGGCGTGGCCGCGCCGGCCTTCAGCGCTTCCCTGGCGTACTTCGACAGCTATCGTTCCGCGCGTCTGCCGGCGAATTTGCTGCAAGCGCAGCGCGACTTCTTCGGCGCGCATACCTATGAGCGCATCGACAAGCCGGGAATTTTCCACACCGATTGGATCGGTGATCAGCCAGCCCAGGAAATCACCGAACCCAAACCGACATCGAAGCGCCACGCCGGCGAATGATTCGTCCGCCGGAGCACGTAACTAAAGACGTGTCATCCTGAGCCGCATACACGGCGAAGGATTCTCCAATGCTCAATACGCTCACGAACGTTTGTGAGGTTCCTCTCCGTCTGCCCGGCTCGGAATGACATTCTCTGCATTTAGTGAAAATCGTGCGACTCGGATCCGACCAGCCCCTCGCTGATAAGTGGAAAAATTTTCTGTGCTTTGATTAACACCACATTATCGGTGTTTTGCACTTCGCCTTCGATCACGAGAAATGGCTCTTCTGTAACGAGCAATCTGGTTTCCTCGAATAAATCCGGTGTCACAATTGCGTTCGATACCCCGGTTTCATCTTCGAGGCTGATAAACACAAATCCTTTCGCCGTCCCCGGTCGCTGACGACAAATAACATTCCCCGCAATCCGCACGATCGATCCATGTTTTGCCTGCGCCAGATCGATCGATCGCCAAATATCGGGTAATTGGGCGCGCACCAATTTCATCGGATGCGGCCCGGTCGTCAGGTCCATCACCTCGTAATCCGCCCGCACCCGCTCTGGCAAAGTCATTCGGGGAAGTGGTGAGCTCTCACTCTCGTCATCCCGAGCGAAAGTCGAGGGATCTCGTCGCGAAAGCTTTAAGGTAACTTCATCGGAAGCCCTCGACTTACGCTCGGGATCACCGGCCTCTGTGAGCAAATCATCGTGCGGCGTTTCTTCCATTTTCCACATCGCGGCGCGCCGATGTTCGGCAAAACAGTTGAGCGCGCCCAAATTCGCCAGGTGCCGCAGTTCATCTTTCGTTAGCAGTACTGCGCGCTTCCGAAAATCTTCCAACGAAGAAAACGGGCGCTCCTTTCGCTCCCGCAAAAAATCATCGGCGTGTTCGCGTTGCAATCCGTTCACCACGCAAAATCCCAATCGAATCGTGTCGTCTGCAATCACCGTGCAATTCCATTCCGATTGCGCTACGCACACTGGTTTCACTTTCACGCCATGGCGCCGCGCGTCTTTCACAATTGTCGCCGGAGTGTAGAAGCCCATCGGCTGATTGTTAATCAGACTCGCGTAAAACTCCGCCGGAC
>QHQU01000200.1 GCA_003219925.1 Verrucomicrobiota bacterium | reverse complement strand
GATTCGAATGCAGCGGATGGCGACCGCATTTTATCGATTACCTTTTTATTGCGCTTACGCAAAGCTCGACCTTTGGTCCGACTGATGCGCCGCTGTTGGCGCGATGGGCCAAAATTCTGGCCATGGTCCAAATCTGCATCTCCTTGACTATCGTCATCCTTCTCATCTCACGCGCAGTCGGCGTGCTGTAGGAACCGGCTCGACCCCTCGCAGGCCGGATTTGTCGCGCTCCTCGACCGTAGTTAGATTGCCGCCAAGTGCCCAACTTTTTCTCCCTAGCTTTTTTTGCGGTGGTGCTGCTCCTGGCCGGCACGAGCCGCGGTCAGCAGGCGGCCGCGCCGGATACGCGCGGCCTCGATTTCAAGGAGTTCGGCCTGCTCGCGATTCAGGATAACGGCCGTCGCAAACCGATCGATACTTTCGCGAGACAGACGCTGATTCAGCTGACCGGACGCTCGAGTTATACTGACAAAGCCGGTCGGGAGTGGACGCCGAATGATTTCCTTCTCTCAGCCGTGCTGGAAACACGCGATTGGAAAGAGGAGCCGATGGTGCTGGTCTCTTTCGGCGAACTAAAAGAGCAACTTGGTTTGGAAAAAACACAGCGCCGCTTTTCTTTTGCGCAATTGAGCGGCTCGGTTGAGTTGCCGCGAATTGCGAACGAAGCGCGTGAGCGCAAACGGGTCGAGAGACCACTCAATCGGTTGCAGCAGGAAGCTTTGAGTGTGAGCGACCGGCTGGCACTTTTCGCGCGAGTGATGGACGGGAGCGTGTTGCTGATCGTGCCCTCGCCAAAAAAGGAAACAGACCCGTGGGTGCCGCCCGAACCGTTGGCGATGGCCTCTTACTATAATGAATCGCAGTCGGAGGCCGTAGGATCGCCATTGCAGGAAATGATCGCCGCCAATCAAGAGGCCGATTCATTCAAGTTTAGTCGCTCAGCCAATCAACTGCGGGAAAAGTTGCGGACGCTATCGCCATCGATTTATCCCACCGAATCGAAACTGCGGCTCGAATATTTCTATAACTATTTCGAAGGCTTTTACCGGGCCATTTGGTTTTACGGAATCGCGTTCCTTACCTTGCTAATTGCGCATCTGCGGAAGCGCGGGCGCGCTTTGCGCAATTTTGGCGTCGTCATCGCGCTCGTCGCCCTGGCCTTTCACGGCACTGGAATTGTGTTGCGCTGCCTGATCGGCGGCCGCCCGCCGGTAACGAACATGTATGAGTCGATCATCTGGGTCTCCTTTGCGGCATCATTTTTCGGGATGATCTTTTTTGCCCGATATCGCACCCCGATTTATTTGCTGGCATCCTTGCCGGCCACACTTGTCGCACTTCTGCTCGTTCATCAAATGCCGATCGCGATGCCGGCAAGCATCGATCCTCTGGTTCCTGTTTTACGCGATAATTTTTGGCTAACGATTCATGTACTGACAATCACGCTTAGTTATGCGGCCTTTCTCCTGGCCTGCGCTTTCGGTCACATTTTACTTTTCCGTTATGCGCGCAATCCGCGCGGTGCGCGGGCAGATGCGGCGATGCATTTCTGGCTCTATCGCGTGCTGCAACTGGGCGTCCTCCTTCTTGCCGCCGGCACCATTCTTGGCGGAGTGTGGGCGAATTATTCCTGGGGAAGGTTCTGGGGTTGGGACCCGAAGGAGACCTGGGCCCTGATCGCGCTTCTCTGTTACATCACCACGCTGCACGGACGTCTCGCCGGTTGGTGGACCGAATTCGGTCTTGTCGTCGCCAGCGTAGTTTGCTTTCTCGCGGTCCTGATGGCGTGGTACGGCGTCAACTTTGTTCTTGGAAAAGGATTGCACAGTTATGGCTTCGGTATCGGCGGCGAAACCTATGTCGGAACTTTCGTCGTCGCTGATCTGCTTTTTGTCGCATTCGCGATCTGGCGTTATCGCTCAAGCAAACGCGCGGCGAACAGCCGCGAAACCGCCGTAGTGGCGGCCGTTCCGGCTGCCGATTAAGAACGACGACGCAGGCGATATGCCTGCCACTACAACAGTTTGCTTCGAGCGCGCTCCTCGATAAGGATTTTTCCTAGCGTTCTTTCGGGAGCCCGTCCGATTGTATCGCCTTCTTATTTTCATAAAGTTAGGCGATGAAAACTCCGCCGGGCCTTCGCTTGAGCCTGACCGAGCGCCTTATCCTATTGCGCGAATTAGATCCATTGCGAAAATGGGAGTCGCTCGACGATCAGCGCTTTTGCCGCTGCTGTCACAAATTCATCAACGGTCGCCAAATCGAAGTAGGCTCGACTCCCGGAAAACCATTGCGCCTGGTTTGTCCGACAAGCGATTGTTCCGCTACCGTCCGCGATTGGGTTTATCCAAATGAAATCGCGCAACCGCCGGACGCTTGGGGACGACGTGTTCTTCGTGTTATCGATAAGAGCGGAGAAAGCTTTATCGCTTGCGAAAAACCTTACTCCCGGCGACGCGCATCTCAGCGATTTGGGCCTGGTTCAAGGACTGCCGCTTAATGCTCACGCGTGTTATATCCAGATCGTTACGTCCCCAAAGCTCGCGATTTTATCGCTGTCCTGGCTGCGATGAAATGGTAGACGGGCAAAAACTAAGTGAAGTACTGCAGCATCATCAGCACGTCTTAGATCCGTACCGATTTGTCATCTTGCGTGCGGAGGGCCCTGGGCGCGCGACGCCTAGACAGAAGAGGACTCTGAAGAAGGCGCGCTCAGTGCAGCATTAAATTGCGTGTCCTCCCACCGACAGGTCGCTACGCCCGCACGGCGTATTTAGTCGGAACGAGGGCACGACCGGCACGGGCGGCGTAAACCTGGGTGAACTCGGCGCCGAAGAGCAGAATTTGCGCTGAATAGTAAATCCAAAGCAGGAGCGTGATTAACGAGCTCGCCGCTCCATAAGCCGACGCCGCGGCCCCGCTGCCGAGATAAAGACCGAGCGCCCATTTCCCGACGGCGAAGAATATCGCAGTCATGAGCGCGCCGATCCAGACGTCGCGCCATTGAATTTTCACGTCCGGCAGAAATTTGAAGATGGAGGCGAAAAGCAGAACGACGACGCCGAGATCGAAGATTGAATAAACGACGAGTGCGATCACGATTCCGCCGGGAAGCATTGCCTGGACGTAGTGACTAAGGCTTTTGAGGAGGCTTTCGAGCACGAGCGAAACCAGCAGCAAAAAACAAACGCCGGCGACCATGGCGAAGGAGAGAAAACGCGACCGTATGAATCCCATGATGCCGACGCCAGGCTTGGCCTTTACGCCCCAAATGGTGTTGAGCGCATCTTGCAACTGGCCAAAGACGCCGCTGGCGCCGAAAAGGGCCAGCAAAATTCCAATGCTTGTCGCCACCACACCCTTGTTCGGTTGCGACGCTTTCTGGGCGATACCCTGGACTACATCGATGGCGCTCTTATCCAAAAAGTAGCTCATTTGTTCAGTCACTTTTTGCCAGGCCCCGGCGGGATCGTTGCGGAAAAGGAAACCAACGATTGCCAGGAGCAAGAGAACCAGCGGCGCGAGCGAGAACACAGTGTAGTAGGCGAGTGCAGCTCCCAGCTGAGGTACTTTGTCTTCGAGCCATTCCGAAAACGTTTGTTTCAGCAGGCTGATTGAATTGGCGACAAATGATCCATGTTTCCCAGACATGGCGATTTCTCCTTGTCGCTAATTCGCGGGGGGCCGTTGCCGCAGATGCGAAGGAATGCGTGTGCGCGTTAATTTTGCGACATTGCGG
>QHQU01000133.1 GCA_003219925.1 Verrucomicrobiota bacterium | reverse complement strand
GCCACATCGCCGAAGCGATCGCAGTCAATCTGCGTGAAATGATGAATCTGCGCGTGCCCGTTCTTGCGGCTGTCATCGGCGAAGGCGGCTCGGGCGGTGCTCTCGGCATCGGGGTGGCCGATCACGTCATGATCTTGGAGAACGCCTACTATTCTGTCATCAGTCCCGAGGCCTGCTCCGCTATTTTGTGGAAAGATCGACGCCACGCCGCTGAAGCGGCCGAAGCGCTTAAACTGACCGGGCAGGATTTGATGAAACTCAATGTCGTCGATGAAGTCGTTGCCGAGCCGGATGGCGGCGCGCACCGCGACCATGAGAAAGCCGCGCAAATCCTACGCGAAGCGTTGCGATCGAATCTTAAGCGCCTGCTCAAAACGCCGATCAATCAGCTGCTAAAAAAACGTTACGAGAAATTCCGTCGCCTCGGCAACTTTGCCGAACCGCCAAAGGGCAACGGCGCCACCGGCTGATCGAGCCGCTCGCGTCAGGCAGGATCATGAATCGCAAAATCAGTTCTCCCATAATCTCGGCTCTGTTTCTGGGTTTGGGTTGCCCATGCGCCAGTGCGTTTACCCCGCCGCTTCATTTCGAAAAGGACACGGTCGGATTCGCGAACATGACCGTGTTTGAATACCAAAACGGCATCGCCCGCGTCCGCCGCGGCGAATCGGCAAAACAAAAACGCTATACCCGACGCTGCTGGCAACTTTGCCGAACCGCCAAAGGGCAACGGCGCCACCGGCTGATCGAGCCGCTCGCGTCAGGCAGGATCATGAATCGCAAAATCAGTTCTCCCATAATCTCGGCTCTGTTTCTGGGTTTGGGTTGCCCATGCGCCAGTGCGTTTACCCCGCCGCTTCATTTCGAAAAGGACACGGTCGGATTCGCGAACATGACCGTGTTTGAATACCAAAACGGCATCGCCCGCGTCCGCCGCGGCGAATCGGCAAAACAAAAACGCTATACCCGACGCTGCTTCGTTCTTTGCCGAACCACCATGCAATTCAAAAAGTTTGCGCGTTTCGATCCGCATGCCCCGCCATTGAGCGATGAGGATCTGGCGAAACGAATTCGGCAGGTGACTCGTCGTGCGGCCTGGCACGACACCCTCCCGGAGGAGCAGCGTGTGGTTTTCCCGGGCTTTGCAAACTTCCGCGAGATGAGCGTGAAACGGGGCTACATCGTGCAGCGAAATATCGGTTACGGCTGGCCGACCTACTGGCGGCTGGGAAACGCCCGGACGTTTTTTGAACCGGGAGTTGGATATCAGGAAAAGACTCACCAAAATCTTAACGCGATCCTCGATCGCGGCGATTTGTTCGTCGCTTTTCTTACCACTCTGCCGCACTTACGGATTAATCACGCTGTGTTGGTTTATACAAAGAAGCCCGGGAGCTCGACCGACACCGACCAGTACCTTGTTTACGACCCAAATCATCCTGATGAACCGCGGGCGCTTACCTGGTCGCAACGCGAGCGTTCATTTGCTTACCAAAAAGACTGGGATTTCGTCGGCGGAAACGTACGCGTTTACCAGGTTTACGGCATGCCGTTGCAGTAAAGGGCTTCGGAGGGATGAGCTTTTGCTCGTCCTGGACGCGCAGAAGCGCGTCCCTCTGGTTCGCAATCGCGTTGCACTGCCTGGATTCCCATAATCAAACAGCACGCGCTAATTCAAAGCGATGAGGAGCAGGCTTCGGCGCCGGTGGCGGATAAAGGAAGCGCAACATTGGATCGACCCGCGCGCTCCAAGCCGCTTCACTATGATCCGCGCCCTCGATTTCGTGATATTCAAGATCGTCATGCAAATTCCAACCCCGCTCCACCAAGGCGGCGCATAGATTGCGTGTCCGCTCCCAGCCCGGTTCGGCCGTGCCGGTATCGAGCCAGATCCTGAGCGGAAGTTTTTTTTCCAGCGCCAGCACTCCTCTCACGATCACCTCATTGTCCCACCAAACCGAGGGGGACATCACCGTCAGCCGCGAGAAGACATTTGAAAACCACAGTCCAAGCGTCATTACGAGTAATCCGCCGAGAGACGAACCGCCCAGGCCGGTAAATTCGGCTTCTGGTTTGGTCCGATACTTTGAATCAATGAACGGTTTTAACTCCTGAATCAAAAATTTCCCGTACTTCCGGGCCAGACCGCGACTGCGCTTTTTCCGTTTTGCTTTGCTGTCGATAACGCCACGTGTCGGGGCGTATTCGTGAATGCGATCCGGGCCGGTATTTGCAATCGCCACAATGATGGTTGGCTCGATGAGTTTGCGGCGAATTAATCGCTGCGCGGTTTCGTCCACGCCCCATTCCACCCCCGCGAAAGCGGTCGCAGCATCGAAAAGGTTTTGCCCATCTTGTAAATAGAGCACGGGATAATGGCGTCGGAGGAAGCGCCGATATCCTGGCGGCAAATAAACAAGAATATCGCGGCGGTTCCCGAGGGTGCGCGATGGGAATTGACGGTGGCAATGAATATTCCCAGTGAGGGTGTGACGCCGCATCCTTTTAGTAGAGCGAAAGCTATTCCCGAAGAAGGTCGCCTTGTCCAATTTCGTCCGCCTGTTTTGCCTCGAATTTGGCTGTAAATCCTTCAAATCCGGTCTATAAAAGCCGACCCGATTTATGCAGGAGCGTTACATCAAGTGGTGGACCCCGTATTTGAGCCGCGAATTCGAGATGCTGGTTTTCGGTAATGGCGGCGGTCTCCCTCTGATTATTTTTCCAACCTCCTTTGGCAATTACCGCCAGAACAAAGATTTTGGCCTGATCGATTCCGTCGCCTGGTTCGCGGATAACAACCGAGTGACCGTCTATTGCCCGGATGCGATTGATCTCGACAGTTTTTACAACAAATCGATTCACCCGGCCGATCGGATTCGCACTCACATCGCCTACGAAAACGTGATCGTGCGTGACGTGTTCGATTTCGCGCGGCGCGAAGGCAGCACCCATCGGGTCGGGGTCTGCGGCGCAAGTCTCGGCGCTTATCACGCCGCCAACATCGCTTTCAGGCATGCCGATGCCGTCAGTCATCTCATCAGCCTGAGCGGCGCCTTCGAGATCAGCGATTTCTTCGACGGCTATCACGACGACAACATTTATTTCAACAACCCTTACGAATATCTGCCGAACATGCCCGACCCGTGGAAATACAACCACATGAACATCATTCTCGGGACCGGCGAATGGGATAACACGCGTCATGAATCGATGCGACTCTCCGGCATCTTGAATTCAAAAGGAATCCGCCATTGGCTGGATGACCGGAAATGGTGCGGGCACGAGTGGAAGTACTGGCGCGACATGCTGCCATATTATTTATCGACGTTTTGACGGTCACTTTATGAAAAAAATCGGAATTTTATTTGGCCAAGAAAACTCTTTCCCATGGGCGTTCATCGATCGCGTTAATCAAAAGACCGGCGGCAAGGAGATCGTCGCGGAAGCGGTCAGGATCGACAAAGTGATTCAGGGCGAGCCATGCGGCTATGACGTAATCATCGATCGCATTTCACAGGACGTGCCGTTCTATCGCGCCTTTTTGAAGAATGCCGCCCTCACCGGCACTGCTGTGGTTAACAACCCGTTTTGGTGGAGCGCGGACGAGAAATTTTTTAACAACGCGCTGGCTACAAAAATCGCGGTTGCCGTTCCGCGCACCGTGCTCCTGCCTTCGCACGAAGTCCCGACCGATACCAATGCGAACTCATTCCGCAATTTGGCTTACCCGCTTGATTGGGAGGCGATTTTCAACTACGTCGGCTGGCCGGCATTTTTCAAACCATTCGCGGGCGGAGGCTGGAAAAATGTTTATCGCCTGCACAACCCGGAGGAATTTTATCGCGCTTACAGCGAAACCGGACAGCTCGTCATGATGCTGCAGGAAGAAGTGAAATTCGACATGTACTTTCGTTGTTATTCAATCGATCAACGCAATGTCCGCATCATGCCTTACGATCCGCGGCATCCTTATCATTTGCGATATCAAACCGAGTGGCAAACCCCAAAGGTAGTATTGCAGAATGTCGAGCGCGGCGTCTTACAGTTGAATCAGTATCTCGGTTACGACTTGAACACAGTCGAGTTCGCCGTGCGCGATGGCGTGCCGGTGGCGATCGATTTTTGTAATCCTGCGCCGGATGCCGAAGTGACTTCCGTTGGTCAGGCGAACTTTGAATGGGTGGTCGAGGCGGTCTCAGAGATGGCGATTCGCAAAGCGCGCGAGCATCAACCCGGTAGAGATAATCTAAGCTGGGGAAAATTTGTTCAGGCCGGAGCTACGCGGCGTGCACTTAGCGATTTGAAATAAGCCGGGGAGCGCGGGCTTCTAGCCGGCATCATACCGGCGTTCTTTTTCTGTCGTCCCGAGCGCAGTCGAGGGATCTCTAACTATTTTCACAAAAAATTAGAGATGTCTCGACTGCGCTCGACATGACAAAAAGGATGCGTGTCCCGAGAATCTCATTTCTGGCATTTCGGGCACCACGCAGTGGTCCGCCCGCCAATCGTCGCGCGACGCAAAACGGTTTTATGTCGCGGACATTTTCCCCCGGCGCGCCAGCGTTCATGAATTAACCAGGTCCGCGGCAATGCGGAATCATCCGGGCCGATGATGCGCAATGATTCGCGCGCGACAAACTTCGTGGCGCGAAAAAGCTCATCGCGCTCCCCGGCGCTCAATTTGCTAGCAAGCTTTGAGGGCGAGATTTGCGCGCGCCACAAAATTTCATCGGCCATCCAGTTGCCGATCCCGGAAAATCCCGATTGCATCAGGACGACAGCTTTAATTGGCGCCTTGCGGTGGCGATGAAGGAATCGGTCGAGAAATGGGCGATTAAATTTAGCCGACACAATCTCGGGCACACCGTTCTCCCACCAGGCCGGTGCGGTTTTGCCATGATGAAATTGCACCCGGCCAAATTGGCGAGCATCGGTGAAGACGAGCGCGCGTTCGCGCTGATACAAAACAAAATGATCATGCTTTTGCGGGCGAAAATCGGGGCGCGCGGTCTGCATCTTACCGCTCATGCCGAGATGCAGGCCGAGCCAATTCTCGTTAGAAAATCGAAAAAGCATCCGCTTGCCGCGCGCTTCTGAAGTCAACAAGCGCGCGCCGGCAAGCTCCTTGCGCAGGATGCGCGTGTCGGTGCCGCGAAAAACTCGCTTGTCTGCGTGGTGCGCGATTTTCATCACACGATTTCCGATGCCGGCACTCCATTGCCGCCTGAAATACTCCACCTCCGCCAATTCCGGCATGGCGGAACGTAACCGTTCCGAATCGAGATTGAAAAGGGGGAACCTCTGGTCCGCGGTCAGCGACCGCGGCTATAAAAGAACGGAGGGGCGGGCTTCCGCGCGTCTTGGACTTGCCGAAGCATGTCCCTCCGGCAGTAGCTGATTGTGCCTGTGGCACAACAGTTTCCCCCCGTCCGGCCCGTGCTAAATTTATCCCAATGGAAAAAGTCATCATTGTCGGGAGCGGCTGCGCCGGTTTGACCGCCGCGATTTATGCCGCCCGCGCCAACCTGAGACCGCTGGTACTTGAAGGCGCCCAGCCCGGTGGACAACTTTCCACCACCACCCTGGTCGAGAATTTTCCCGGATTCACCGATGGCATCGACGGGCCTCAGTTAATCCTGAACATGCATGCGCAAGCAGAAAAATTCGGCGCCCGCTTTTCCTATGCAGAAGCGACCGGGTTCGAGCCGCTGAATTCGCACATTCGTCTGCAAGTTGACGACAAGGAATGGCTGGAGACCGAATCTCTTATCATTGCAAGCGGCGCCTCGGCGCGCTACCTCGGGCTGGAGAACGAGGAGAAATTCATCGGCCATGGGCTGACATCGTGCGCGACCTGCGATGGTGCATTTTATCGGAACGTTCCCGTAGCGGTGGTGGGCGGCGGCGATTCCGCAGCGGAGGAATCCCTCTTTCTCACCCGGTTCGCGTCCAAGGTTTATCTGATTCATCGGCGCGACAAATTGCGCGCCTCCAAAATCATGGCCGATCGCGTCCTCGCGCACCCAAAGATCGAGCCGATCTGGAATACGGTGATCACGCGTTACATCCCCAACGAAAGAGGAGAGATGCGTGCAATCGATTTGCGCAATGTCATTACCCACGAGGAACGCGAATTGCCGGTAGCCTGCGTTTTCGTTGCCATCGGCCACGATCCAAACGCGAAACCGTACAGCGGCAAGCTGGAGATGGACAAGGATGGTTACCTCATCACCAAACGGCTGGTCGAAAGCAAGCATCCGGGCGTTTTCATCGCCGGCGACGTGGCCGACCGCGTTTATAAACAGGCGGTCACCGCCGCCGGAGCGGGCTGCGCCGCGGCCATAGAAGCGGAGCGATATTTAAGCTCGCTGGAGAAGTGACGCGATAGACAATTCAACTCCACAGCGTGGCCCGCAGGGCGACCGCTAACAGATGAAGCTTTGCGATCTGACGCAGTTCTATTCGCCGTTGAGCGGGGGAGTGAAGCGGTATGTGCACGAAAAGATCGCGTACATTCAGAGCGCGACCACGGACGAGCACGTGCTCGTCGTCCCGGGACCCAAAACGGAATGCGTTACTAGCGAGCGTTCGCGAATTTATTTCATTCATTCTCCGCTCATTTCGAGAACGTCGCATTACCGCGCTCTGATAAACCTGCGGGCGATTGAGCAAATTCTGGAGCGTGAACGGCCGGACTTGATCGAGTCGGGTGACCCATATCAGGTGGCATGGAAAGCGATTGCGAGCGGCGAAGCGCTGCGCATTCCGGTGGTCGGATTTTACCACTCGCATTTCGCGGAAGCGTACGTCCGTAGTGCCGCGAAATTTCTTGGCCAGACGGCGGGCGAAGCAATGATGGATTTCACCCGGCGTTATGTGCGCAATCTCTACAATTCATTCCAAGCCACACTGGTGCCATCTGCTCGTCTCGGAGCCGTGCTCACAGCGTGGGGAGTGGAAAACGTCTGCGCAGTGAATTTGGGCGTGAACACCACGGTTTTTTCCCCCTCGCCCGATGACATCGGAGCAACGCGCGCAGAACTGGATTTGCCTGCGTCGTGCCGGCTTTTGCTTTACGTCGGGAGGCTGGCGAAGGAAAAAAATACCAGTTTGCTCTTCCGTGCCTTTGCCCAGTTGAACGGGTACGGGCCCCGAGATTTTCATCTCCTCGTTATTGGCGACGGACCAGAGCGTGGCGATCTCGCCGAGCTGCAAGCGCGTTGCCCGAATGTCACCTGGATGCGGTATTGCACGGACTCGGCTGATCTTGCCCGCTATTATCGCGCGGCCGATTTGTTCGTCCATCCAGGGACGCAGGAAACCTTTGGCCTTGTCGCATTGGAAAGTCAGGCCTGTGGGACTCCGGTGGTCGGCATTCGCGGCAGCTACATGGACAGGATTATTTTGCACGATCAGGAATCGTGGGCGGAGGAGGAGACGCCCGAATCCCTGGCCCGCACCATCGAAGCCGCCTGCTCGCGTAACCTGCCACGACTGGGGGCGCGCGCTTCGCGCCTGGCTGAGGAACGTCTTTCCTGGCCCCGGGTGTTCGAACGTTTATTTTACATTTATCGGGAAGTTTGCTTTAACTATAGGAAACAACGCTAAATGGACGACGCGTCGCAGTACTCAATTCGCAGTTATCAAGCGAGCGATCGCGTTGCTGTCCGTAAACTTTGCTGCGACACCGGTTTTCTGGGCCACCCGATTGATCCAGTCTTCCAAGATCGCGAATTGTTCGCTGATTTTCTGACCACGTATTACACAGATCACGAACCGGAGTCCTCTTTCGTGTTGGAAATTGACGGGCAAATTCGCGGTTACCTGCTGGGCTCACGCAAACCGTTGCAGCATCAGCTCTACTCTTTTGCCCACACAATGGCCCTATTTTTCAGTGCCCTCTGGCGCTATCGCGGTTACAACGAGCGGTCACGCAAATTCATTCGCTGGGTCATTGGCCACGGCTGGCATGAAGTTCCGGCCGCGCCCAGATCGGTTCCGCATTTTCACATCAATCTGCTGCCAGACGCGCGAAAAGTTTCGACCACCCGCGCCCTGATGAGCGCGTACCTCAATTACCTTTATCGGTTCGGCGAGCGCCACGTTTATGGCCAGATCGTGACCTTTGAAAGCCGGCGGGGCGAAAAGTTGTTCGAGCGCTATGGCTTCAAAGTGTTGAATCGGGCCGAGATTACGAAATGGAAAGCGTTCTACCCGAAGTCAGTCTATCTCAGCACCGTGATCAAGACCCTCGAAACCGCAGGGCCGCTTTCCGCGTATTCGCGTCGACAAACGTCAAGCGCGCCCGTCGTCCTGAGACCATCCTGAGCAAACCGCTGCTCCAGGGTCAACTTTCGCGCTCGCCGCGGATGAATTGTTCAACGCAGCGGTGCGCTTCGTCATCGGTCATTTGGACCGGCGGACGTTTCGCAAAATAGGCGGAGGGCGAGTGGAGCGCGCCGCCGATCCCGCGGTCGAGCGCAAGCTTGCAGCAACGAATCGCATCGATGACGATGCCAGCAGAATTGGGCGAGTCTTCGACCGAAAGTTTGAGGTCGAGCTCCATCGGGATATCGCCAAAGAGGCGGCCTTCAACCCGAATGAAACAGATCTTATTATCGCGCTGCCATGGGACGTAATCACTGGGGCCGATATGAATGTTTTCGTCGGCCAGCCGTTCTCCCATGACCGATTGCACCGCTTCGGTCTTCGAAGTCTTCTTCGAGGTCAGCCGCGTTCGATTAAGCATGTTCAAGAAATCAGTGTTACCGCCGGTGTTCAGTTGATAGGTCCTGACCACTTTGACACCACGCCTGCGGAAGAGATCGACAATGGTGCGATGGAGCACAGTTGCGCCCATCTGGGCTTTGATGTCGTCTCCGACGACAGGTAAATTTTTATCGGCAAAACGCTTTGCCCAAACCGGATCGCTGGCGATAAAGACCGGAATGTTATTAACAAAACCGAGACCGGCCTCCAGAGCGCAACTGGCGTAAAAGCGCGTCGCCTGCTCCGAACCAACTGGAAGATAATTGACCAGCATCTCGGCCGCAGAATCACGCAATTCTTCGATGATTTGCTCACGGGTGGATTCTTTCTCCAGGGGCAGGAAAGTGCGCAGTGGGTCCTGGTCGCGCATGTGCTCGGCAAAACTGTCGAAAACACAACCCATTTTCACGATCGCGCCGGTGCGCTGGATTTTATCGCAGAAAATTTTAGTGCAGTTCGGAGGAGAAAAAATGGCCTCGCTGACATCGAGTCCCACTTTGCGGCGATCGATATCAAAGGCGGCAACCACTTCGATGTCGTGAGGCTGGTAAGAGCCGATGCGACGGTGCATGAGGCCGGTACTGCTGCCGTTGCCATTGGACCCGCGATAAAAATTGATTCCTTGGACGAGAGAACTGGCACAGTTGCCCATTCCGACGACGGCGATTCGGATTTTGCTCATTTCGAAATTGTTAAAGCTAAAAAACTACCTGAATTAGACCTATTCGGGGCAAGACACAAGTTAGGCAACTTCAATCTCAATAGTTGCGCCTCCCTTGCAGCAGCTCCGAGTGTTGCAAACGCCGAATGTGTCCGAAGTCGCGCCCGCTTGCAAGAACTGATATAAGGGGAAAACTCACGGGCAATCCTGGTGCAAGGAAAGCCCTCGCAAGGAGATATACGAAATGCGTTTGAAGTTCGTGGCCATCAGCATGCTAATCGCTGCCGCTTTGCCCGGTTTGCCGAAAGTGGTCGGGGCGGTCCCCGCGTACACCATCGAACAAGCGGTCGCCGTCGCCCAGGAGCGCAACCCTGACATCTTGATTGCGCGCAAGAAGGTGGTGGGAGCACATGGCGGTTTCATTGAAGCGCGTTCGGGCTTTCTGCCATCGCTAACCTCCAGCGGGTTGTACGATAAACGACAGACTCAAAGCGAGACGAATCTCCGACAGGAAGATTACAATGCAATATTGCGCCTCGACCAGAACCTTTACACCGGCGGGGCAGTTACCAGCCAGGTGGCAATCGCCCGGTTGAACATCGACAGAGCAAACTACGAGCTTCAGGAAATTGCCAGCCGCGTGACGATGGATGTGCGAATCGCCTTCAACGAACTCCTGCTGAACCGGGCAAAGGTCCACGTGCGCGAAGAATCCGTGCGAGTTTTAGACGAGGAACTTAGGAACCAGCAGGAACAATTGAGCGCCGGCATTGTTGGTAAATTGAACGTTCAACGAGCCGAGGTGGCCCTGGCCAACGAGCGTCCAGAACTCTTCAATGCACAGACTGAATTGAAAAACTCCTACCTGCGATTAGCAGAACTTTTCGGCAACGACGTGCGCCCGGGAGCCCAGGCGGCGCCATTCGAGATTTCGGGCCAATTGCAATATCGGCCCAATCATCCGGACCTAAACAACTGCCTGGCACGGGCTGACGCGAATCGGCCGGTTATCAAAGCCCGGCAGCAAGATATCGAGATCGAGGACCGCCAGTATGTTCTGGACCGGAGCGCGTCGCGTCCACATGTCCGCGCTTTTTCCGGATATGAAGCTTACAGCGAGCGCGACCCCGCCGTCGGTCCAGAATTTAACTATGGGGGGGTGGTAGGGATAAACGCTACGTGGAACGTCTTCGACGGGTTTGCGACCAAAGGTCGAATGCAGGCGACACGCGCGCGGCGCGAGGCAGCAGTCGAAGCCTTGGCAGCGGCGCGGCGGAGCGTCGCCTCAGAAGTGCGCAGTGTATTTTTCGATCTTCAACAAGCCGAGCGCGTACTCGAAAGCGAGACAAAAAACGTGCAGACGGCGGACGAGGCGCTAGAGATGGCCAAAGGCAATTTCGCTGCCGGATTGGGAACACAGCTCGACGTTCTGCAGGCCGCGTCCGATGTAACCCGGACGCGGACCACTCGATTGAGCGCGATCTATTTGCACAACGTCGCTCTCGCCCGCCTGGCACACGCTTGTGCGAGTTCAGCGGAAGCACTTGATTTCGGATCAGACATTAAAAACGTGAAGAACAAAAACGGCAGCGCAGCGCGGGCGTCGGATGTAGCGAAGCCGCCAGAAAAATTAAGCCAGCGATGAAGCAGCGATTTGTTTTGCTCGGGAGCACAGCCCGCTGGCCTGTAATTCGTGGCAGCTTGTCGCGAACAGCGTGTGCCACCTCGCGCGGTAATGTTGCAGGGCATTCGGCCGGCGGCCGAATGCTACAGGCTGGCAGCCTGTGCTCCCCCGCACGCCGTGCGCGACTCACAAGGACGGTGCTGACACCGCGATTTTTTGTTGCGGTTTTGGTTGTGTTTCTCGCCCACACGAGCGGCGCCATCACGTTGGAACGTATTCTTCAAACCACACTGGACCAAAATCCAGCTATCCAAGAAGCGAAATCGGGCCTGGAACAAGCGGCCGGGCAGCGGCTGGTTTTTCGTTCCCTGGTGTGGCCGCACGCCGAATTGGGCGTGCCGGCCGGCGTTCAAGCCGGTCACCGGGCTGGTGAAGGCGGAGTAAAAGGCTTTGGTGTTGGACGCGCCTCGCTTGAGCAGGTTTTATTCAACATGGCTGTGCCCCCATCGCTCCGGCGCGGAGACGTCGAAGTTCTCATCGCTCAACAGCAATTGAATGTCGCCGTGGTGGAGCAGCTGCACGCGGCGCGGTTAGCGTTTTACGCGGCACTTTACAATCGGTCGCTCGAGTCGATTCGAGACGAACAACGACAAAAATTGGCAGAGAACGTTACCACTGAGAAGGATCGTTACCAAGCCGGGTTGGCCGATAAGAGCGCATTCACAAGCGCTTCTGTCCAAGCCTCGGAACTGGTTCCGGAAATTGAAAGCGCCCATCGCGCGTATCGAGAATCACAATTGAAATTGGCCGAAGCAATGGCAATTGATCCTGCAAAATCAACGTTGCCCGAGCCCGAAGGCGAACTGCAGTTCATTCCGATGGGCCTCGATGTTGACTCCGAAACAGCGGGGGCTTTACAGCGAAGGTCCGATCTCAAACTCGCGCGTTTATTCGTGCGCGGTGCCAACGAAGATCAACGGATCATCGCAGCCGACTATTATCCTGTCATCGCGGGCACCATTAACGGCGAGTACGTTCCAGTGACGGGTATCCATCGCCAAGGCTCAACGAGCAAAACACAGGATTTTATCGGGTCGGAGATT
>QHQU01000134.1 GCA_003219925.1 Verrucomicrobiota bacterium | reverse complement strand
CCGCCGGCGACGCCGAAGAATTGAGCAGCCTTGTCAACGGCAAGACCCCTGTCACCATTACGGAGTAACATGAAGGAGCCGCAACCGCTCGACTTCGAGAAACCGATTATGGAGCTGCAACGCCGTTTGCAGGAAATTCGCGATCATTCCGACGAACACGCGCTCGATTTCGATGCCGAAGTGGAGGCAATGGAGGCGAAGATCGAAACCACGCGCCGCGAAATTTATGGCAACCTTAGCGCGTGGCAGCGGGTGCAGATCGCGCGGCACACTCAACGGCCCTTCGCCCTCGATTACGTCGAGCGCTGCTTTACGAATTGGAACGAGTTGCACGGCGACC
>QHQU01000132.1 GCA_003219925.1 Verrucomicrobiota bacterium | reverse complement strand
GAACAACAACCTTGGTTGTAGCCCAGGGGCGCCGTGGCCGAGGCGCAACGCATCGGAGCACCTCGCACAGCGAGGCGACTACAACCACTGCCGACCGCTTGCGCCTTACTGGCTGGCGTCCTTAATTCTCTTTCGCTGATCGAACGGACGTTTCCACTATGGTGTCTTGGGAATAGCGTTTTCGAACTTCCATCAAGACGCGAGATTGAGAATGAAAACGCTTGGGCACCAGTTTATTGCAAAGAAGCATCACGGATACCACACTAGTTGTCCGAATTGAAATTACCGGAATCAAAAAGAGTTTTGTGGGGTGGTGGAGCAGCACTCGTACTCCTTTTCGCGCTGGCCTATTATTTCCTGATGCCGGGGGCGGAAGTGGTCACGGTCCGCCGTGGTACGGCCATCTCCGCGGTGTATGGGACCGTGCGGATTGAACCGGCCTTTGTGGTGCGAATTCGAGCACAAAATGACGGTTTCATTCAATTGGCGGAACCGTTCTCCGCCGGTCGTGGCGCAGTCGGCAAGAGCGTTGAAAAAGGTCAGTTGCTGGCGACAATTGCTGACGAGGAAACCGCTCGAGAATTGAAGCAAGCGCGCGCCGATTTGCAGGCCGCCGTCGACCGCGCGGCGCTTCCGCTGACCTCTTCGGAGTTGCTGAAAGCGGCTGAAGACAATCTACAGCGGCTCGAAAAGGTGGTTGGGTCGGGCAACGTACCAGCAGTCGAATATGAGAAGGCGAGAAGTGAAGCCAACCGGCTGCGAGGTGCAGTGGAAACGGAGCGAATCGAGCGAGATCGCAATCTTCACTCACTGGAGGAGGCAACTAAGAAATTGGAAGCCCAGATGAAGAGCGCCGAA
>QHQU01000131.1 GCA_003219925.1 Verrucomicrobiota bacterium | reverse complement strand
TTCATTTCCTGGCCGCCACGATTCTCATACCATTCGAAGGTATGATGGTTCTTGTCCGTGATCTTGACTACTGAGCGGACGGGAGTCTTCATCCCCGGCATCATCTCCATTTCGCCGGTGTAGGTGAATGTTTTCGTGGCGGGGTCGTACGTCCCTTCCATGGTCATTATCCCAGTGCCCATGTTATCCATCCATGATGAAGTAAATTTCTGTTTCACGTTGTCATAGCCGTCGACCGACATCCCCTTAAAGGTAAAGTCTTTCATTTTGCCATCAGCGCCGGGCATTTTCATGCTTCCGCTATGATCGCCAACGAAATAGCGGCCATTCATGATGGACTTGTATGTGACGCTACCCTTGGAAACAGTAGGTTCCTTGCCGGGTTCCATCATTTTGACAGAAGTGCTCCAGGAGCCGGCGAGATCAGCGAGAAGCTTATGATTTTCGTTGAGCTTGGCCAACTCCATCATTTGCTTCATCATCTCAGCCTCGTTCGGTGAAGCCGTGTTCGTGGCGGGGGCAGAAACGGCCGGGCTGGTGACACTGGTTGGGGGAGTGCTCGGCTGTGGAGCCGGGGTTTGTGCGAAGCCGATGGAAGCGATAATTGATATCGCCACCGGAGCGATCAGGGCTGAAATAATGCGGGTGTTCATGCGAATGATTCTTCCCGCAGGTTCGACCGCGTCAAATGAAAAGGCGCATCGCGAAGTCGGAGGTCAGCGGCCAGAGATCAGAGGTCAGTCAAATCGGGTAGCGCGCGGATTCTCCGTGCAGACAGGCGCATTCTGCGCCTGCCAGGAAATGGTCAATGGTCGATAGCGAAGAGCAAGCTTTCCTTGCTGCGATAGCTCGGTGTATGAGCCAGCAGTTTCGGGTGCAAGGATGCCCAGTGCGCGTTGCTCTCGAATTTTCGTTGATGCCTGGGTTGAATCAAAAAATAATGCGCGTCCGCAGGCAATTCGTCCAAGGTAGTGAGGTAGGTTATGGGCGCGCGAACATAAAAGAGATATGGCTGAAAGTCGGGGTCGATTGCGTAAAGCCGCTGATCGGACGGGAGAAGCGCGTTAATTTGTGCGGCAATTGGTTTTATTCGTTCGTGCCTCTTCAAATAGGTCACGGAGCGGAGCGGAAAAATTATCATCGCGCCAATAACACCTATTGCGATAAGGGAGAAGATCAAAGCTCGTGAAACTCGAATACCTTTAATACTCCATTGGAACGCTTCATTAGCGATGGCGCTGCCGACGATCCAGCAAAACGGTGCCTCCAACGGCAAAATATATCTCGGAAGTGTTCCAGGAATCAGCAATACACCGACGAAGGGCACAATACTTCCCCACGCCAGCCCGTAAGCTACGTTGCGCTGTAATGGGTCAGCTATTTTACTCAATCGAATAAATGGGACCAGTAGTATCCAGGGAAGTAGGTAAGCAAAGCCACGGGGAAAGTTTAGTAACCAATCCTCCGACCGGCCTTCTTCGCCGTGAAATGCAACCGCCGCTTGTTCGGACCAGGCTTGCAAAGGCGCGTGAGAAGGTAGCGCCCGAAAGTACGGAATCAACCAGGCAGCAAAAATTCCAACCATTACCGCTACGCCGATTAAGTGCGCTGGGTGTGTTAGGTCCCGGAGGCGGCGATTTTGCCAGAGAACAGCGCAAAGGATAAGATAAAAAAACAAGACGTGACTTGGACCTTTCGCCAGTAAGCCTAAGCCAAGGAAGATCCAGGGCACGAGGAAGGTAAGCCAGGGTGAGCGCTTTTGTTCCCAGAATACCAACCACAGAATAAGGGCGAAGGCGAAGAGCGAGCAATAGATTGCCTCGATTTCGATCATTCGTCCCTTTTCAATTAGTCCGAGATTCGTTAGCCAGCAGAGTGCGGCGATGAAGGAACCGATTGGGCCCAGGCTGCTTCGTCCGAGCGTTGCCAGGGTGAGAGCTGCGGCCAAGGTAAACAAGGCGGATGGAAGACGCGAGGTCCATTCGTTGCGAATTCCTGAAAGCTTGAACGAGGCAGCGACAAGCCAATTGATTAACGGCGGCTTATTCAAATAAGGCCGCGCAGCGATATAGGGCACGACGTAGTTCCCCCTATCGAGCATGTGAACCGCCGGCAGAACACGGTGACCTTCTTCACTGCGAAGCTCGGACGACCCCAGGTTGGTGAGGTAAGTCAGGGCCCAGACGACGATTAGAATCAAGCAAGCGGTCAGCCGGGACATTTGCGAAGACAAGAGCAGAGCGAAGAGGTCGGAGCAAGGAAGACGGCGCGAAACCTCGCGTTATCGGGTACAAGCATCGAGAATCGAGGCTTCCGGACAATAAAGTAACGCAAAATTTTCGCGCGGTTTGGTATCGCGCTATGTTCTGGAACGATGAAACGCGTCTTTGGGTTGGAGACGGAATATGGGATCACGGTGGACGGCGCGGAGTCGGTGGATGTGGTCGCGGAATCGATCGCGCTGGTGCGTAGTTATACCGAGCACGGGGCGTTGATGAAATGGGATTATGGCCATGAAGATCCGCATCGCGATGCGCGCGGTTTTCGGGCTAAAGAATTGCGCCAGGACGCGGATGAATCGGCCTACTATGAGATCGATAAGAACCGGCCGCTGACCTTTCAGGAAATCAAGAGCGACCTCGTCCTATCTAACGGCGCGCGCTTTTACAACGATCACGCCCATCCGGAATATTCCACGCCGGAGTGCACGACGTTACATGAGATTGTGGCCCAGGAAAAAGCGGGCGAACGGATTCTGGCCGAATGCGCCCGACGCCGGAATGCGCACTTGACGGACGGCGAACGGGTCCGGCTTTATAAAAATAACACCGACTTTCTCGGTCATAGCTACGGTTGCCACGATAATTACCTGATGCGGCGCGATGTCCCATGGGACCGCATCGTCGCCGCTACTCTGCCCTTTCTGATTACGCGACAGATTTTTGCCGGCGCCGGCAAGATGGGGATTGAAGCGGAGAGCGCGACGAGTCAGCCCGGTGTGTTTCAGATTTCGCAGCGCGCGGATTTCTTCAGCGTCCTGGTCAGCATCGACACGATGAATCGCCGCCCGCTGGTGAACACGCGGGATGAGCCGCACGCCGATGCTAGCAAGTATCGACGGTTCCACGTCATTGTTGGCGACTCGAACATGAGTGAGTGGGCGACGGCGATGAAATTGGGCACGACCGCGCTGGTGCTGGAATTGATTGAGAGCGGGAAAGCACCGCAGTTGGAAATCGCGCAGCCGATTGACGCGGCGAAATCGATTAGTCGCGATCAGAATTACGATTGGATCATCGAGTTGCGCGACGGACGGAAGATCTCCGCGATCGATGTGCAGCGGCTTTATTTGAGTGCGGCGCAGAAGGTCGAGCACAATGACGAGGAGCGCAGCTGGATTTTGCGCGAATGGGAAAGCGCCCTCAATGACCTGGAGCGGGATGTGATGTTATGTCGCGATCGAGTGGATTGGGCAGCGAAGAAATTTCTGCTGAGCGAGTTGCAGGGGGAGGAGAAATTACAATGGAGCGATCCGTGGCTGCAAGCGATTGATCTCGAGTACCACAATATCGATCTGGAGCGTGGATTATATTATGAGCTGCTGCGCCAGGGTTCGATGCGGCGGGTGGTTAGCGAAGATGAGATTCGCCGCGCCATTTTTTCTCCCCCGGAAACGACGCGGGCTTTCTTCCGGGGGCGTGCGGTTGCGCGTTTTACCGATCAAATCGAATCGATTCAGTGGAATGAGATTGTCTTGTCCGAAGCCGGACACTCCCAACGCATCGCGCTGCCGGAACCGGCGGATGAAAATTTGAAGCGGTTGAACGCCGCCGTGCGCGAGAGCGCCAACTTTGCGGATTTTCTCCGGGCTCTGGAAAGCTAGCAATTCTGCCTCGCTCCCGAGGCCCGGTTGAGCATCTATGTTCCTGATGACTGGCGAGATGCAAACATTGCATCCGAAAGGCACGCCAATTTCGTGCGTCGCCATTTCTCTGGCGACTCCAATTCTCGTTAACGCGCAGGCGCCGGCATTTACTCAGGTCATCGTTTTCGGCGACAGTCTTTCTGACGACGGAAACATCGCGCATCGCGCACGCGACCTGGTTGGCTTCAGTTATCCGAGCAGTAACTTCAACTACAGCGATTATCGGTTTACCGACGATACTAACACGTCGCCGGCGGCAAATCTGTATGTGGGTACCTGGCACGAACAACTGGAAAAAACGTTTTTGCGGTTAGCGGTCGCGAAGAACAGCCTTGATGGAGGAACCGATTATGCATTTGGCAGCGCTACCACCAAAGATGGCACACAGGACCTATCCCGCTATCAACCGTCAGCTATCGGCTTTGGGCTCCCAGAGCTCGATCGGATTTCCCTCTGGGTCGTTTAAACGAGCAAAACGACCGTTCGGATAAATCTCCGGATCGAGGGTTACTTCGATCCCTTTCGCCCGCAACTGCGTGATCATACGATCCAGATTAGCTACTCGAAAATTGATCATCCATGCCTGGCCTGGGTTGCCGAAATACTCGGTGTCGCTCGGAAATGGCGCGAAAACAGTGGCTCCCGCTTGTTGGATCCATGGCGCCGTGTTGTAATCGCGCGGCGCGCGACTGATGCCGAACATCTCGTCATACCACGCCGACAAGGTTTCCGGGTTCTTCGCGCGAAAGAACACCCCGCCGATTCCAGTTACGTGTTCCATCGTCACAACATAATCCGACGCTCTGGCCTGTGGTTGGAGGTCATGTGAATACCACGCCGCGATGAGTCTGGGAGGATAGCTGAGGACAGATTACGAACGCGCGCTTTGCGCCTCCAGCATCCAGCGAAAGCAAGCTCATAGTTTTGTTTTCCGTCGGTTCTGGCCGTAAGACCAGGCAAATATCTTTGAGCAAAGATTAGAGAAGATCGGGACGCGTGGACCTCCGAGGAAAAATGTGGCCAGAGTGTTCTGGAGCACAAAGCGCTTCGTCAGCAGGAGCCAGATGGTGGCTCCAATAAACATTCCGAAAATGAACAGAACGACAATCGCTGGTGCGAAACACAGCATGGCAATCAGTCCAGGGTGCGGCATGAACTGAGTGAGCCATCGCCCCAGGGCGATCTCACCCGCGACGGCAGGGACGAACATGAAGGTAAACAGACTAAGGCACAGGGCCGGATGCTCGCGACATGGAAGGCGAGTACCAGTTTCGTGCGAGTTATGATCTGCTTTCATTTGATTTCAGCGCTTTCTCCCAAATCTCAAACAACGAGGCTTATATCTGGCCCGCGAGCGATTCGATGCGGTCGGGTTTTATCTAACGAGATCAAGCTCGGCCACGGCTTCCATCTCCGCAACCCTGATGGGATAAGCCGACAAGCGCGAATGGCCTGTGTGGCGGCGACAGCACCAGCCCTGTTCTCATTAACACCGGCCTTCAGATCGGTGTACAACCCGCACTCATCTCAATAAAGCCGTTTCAACGGCTTCTCATGTCGATAACGCGAGCCACACGCTCGGTTGACATTGGCGCGAAGACTAAGCCGTTAAAACGGCTTAATTCCATGTCGCGCGGAGAACCACCGGCCCGACGGGCGATGTTAATCGGAGCGCAACTGACAGCTCGGTCGAAGGGAGCGACAACGATGTTCGCGATTTTTCCCCTGAAACCGGGATTGATTTTCCACCGAGCTTGAGGAAACTTCGTCCCGCTAAAGGCATGCAGCACGTTACCGCGTTCTCACCCCCGCAAACTGTCCCGGCTGCGCCTGCCGTCGCGCGAAAGCCCAACTTGTGGATTCTGGACGGTTGGCGCGACTTGATTCTCTACGTCTGCACTCCGCTTGTGATCCTGCCGATCTTCGTTCTGGCACAGACGCGTTGGAGCGCGGAAGACATTTATCTTTTTGTCGCTGCCTTCGGCGCGATGGGCCACCACTTGCCGGGGATGATTCGCGCCTACGGCGATCGCGCGTTATTCCAGCGCTTCAAGTACCGCTTCATTTTTGCCCCAATTTTTTTAGTGGTCGTCTGCACGGCGTTTTTTTTGTGGGATCTCAAGGGCATTGTCCTGGTCGCCTTTATCTGGGGCGTTTGGCATGGCATGATGCAAACCTACGGGTTCTGTCGCATCTATGACGCGAAAGTGGGCTCATTCGCCGCCCTGACGCGGCGTCTCGATTTCGCATTGTGCGGGGTCTGGTTTGCCACTGCGGTCCTCCTCTCATCGCAGCGAATGACGGATACGCTGGAAAGCTATTATTCGGCGGGTGGTCCTTTTATTCCACCGGGACTACTTCGAGCGGCACAGCAAGGATTGTTTGGCTTGGCGCTCGCGGTTTCAGGTGTGTTTCTGGCAAACTTTATCTGGATGTGGAGTCGCGGGAAGCGACCAAGCCCGGTCAAGCTGGTGCTTCTTATCACCAGCATTTCTTTTTGGTGGTACTGCAACAACATCGTGGCAAGCGTTCTGGTTGGCATTGCATTGTTCGAAGTGTTTCACGATGTCCAGTACCTCTCGCTGGTTTGGATCTACAATCGTAAACGGGTTGAGACAGACAGCTCGATTGGTGGGTTTATGCGTTTCGTGTTCCGGCGCAGTGGCTCGTTGGTTGGAGTTTACGTCGGCCTGATCTTTGCCTACGGAGCGCTCGGCTATTTCAAGGCGGGTGTCGGGATCGACGTAGTGAAACGCATACTTACAGGGGTGGTGACCGCTTCCGCGCTCCTGCATTTCTATTACGACGGATTCATTTGGAAAGTACGGGAGAAATCAACTCGGCAATCTCTCGGCATCGGCGGCGGCACCGCCGATGTTTCGACGAAAGGTTTTCTTCCGAGTTGGGCCTTGCACGCCGCGAAATGGGCCGCGGTTTTTGTCATTCCGCTTGGAGTACTCTGGTATAGGGAGGTGCACATCCCCGGGAATCAACTCGAACGCCTAGCCATGATCGCAGCTGATCTTCCGAGTAGCTCGCGGGCGCATGTCAATTACGCCACCGCTCTGCAAGAAGCCGGCCAGGCCGATCAAGCGGCCGAGGAATTTTCCACCGCACTACGTTTTAATCCCGATTCCGCCAAGACCCACGTCAGTCTGGCCACTGTCCTGATGGGAAAAGGAAACTTGGAGGAAGCGCAGACCCATTTCGATGAAGCGCTCCGGATCGACCCGAACAACGCCGAGTACCACTCCGGTCATGTTTATCTTTTGGAGCAACTCGGTCGGATTGAGGAAGCGGCGGCGGAGTCCGAAGCCGCTGTGCGTTTGGCGCCAAAGTCCGCCCAGGCCCGGTATAGCTATGGCGCGTTCTTGGAAAAACATGAGAGGCTGGAAGAGGCAATCGCCCAGTATCGGGAGGCTCTGCAGGCGGACCCTCGTTTTGTCGATGCCCATATCGATCTTGCGAGCGCGCTTTTCGCAAAGGGCGAGTTGCAGGAAGCAAAGGCGCATTATCTGGAGGCGACGGGGCTCGACCCAAAGCTCGCTCAGCCTCATAACTATCTGGGAAAGATTTTTATGCAGGAAGGCGACGCGCCCCAGGCGATCGCGCAATTCGAGCAGGCGCTGCGCCTTCATCCCGACTTTCCGGAGGCGGAGGAAAACTTGCGCCTGGCCAAAGCTAGCGATCCTCAGTTTCCTTCGCAAACGCCCCAGTAGAATCTCAGATCAGTCCGTCCTCAGCATAGCTCGCGCTCAGCGTGCTTACTGTAGCCGGGATCGGTGATCCCGGTTTCGGTGGGGCAGCGGGAAAGGGATACCCAAGTGGGAGTGACGGATGAGCAAGGTGCGCGATGCTAAGAGCCGGGAGTGGGCGGTGCCGCATTGGAAATGTCTACGACGCAGCGCCATTGCTTATCCGGATCTAAACGCCAGACTGATATTCCACGAAGATGCAGCGTGATCGTACCGCCATTTGGCCCAGGCAGCGTGAGCTCGTCCGTGCCTCGCATGTATGCGAATTTGCCGTCGGGGGAGAATACAGGTTTCTGCGAGACCCAGTGAATCTTGAATCCCGGCGTATTAAAGCTCGCGGTAACGTAGGCACGAATCGCCGCTTTGCCCTCGAAGACAGGCTGCCCCGGAAAGAGAAGAACGGCGTCCTCAGTCCAATAAGAGACTACCTTTTCAACATCCTTCCCGGCGGTAGCGAGATCTGCCCACTCCGCATCCCGGCGCAACAATTTCTCGCCTTCGGTTTTGGAATCGAACTGTCGCTCAGAACAACAATCCAGAGCCAATGCGAGAAGAATCAAGAACAAATAACGGGATACTTGCATAAGATAGTCAGTAGTCTGTGGTTTGTAGTCTGGTAATCTTGCAGCCAGCGGTCATGTCAATCCGTTCGCTTCAAAGGGTGCGCTTCAGTATTGAACACGACTTTGTCGAAATCTAAAGTGTCCGGCGAAGCGAAGAGGAGATAAAAGTATTTGAAGGTCTCGGCCAGGACGAAGCTTTCCATTTCATCGCGCTTTTCTTTTGTGACAACGTCCTGGAGCGCGGCGTAGCCAGCATCGACCCGGCAGTATTTCACAAAGTCGTCGAAGATCTTTTCTCCCATCTTCCGGTACCGTGGATCATGCGTGAAGTGATGAAGATAGTAGGTCGATTCCACGATCTCAGGGCGTAAATGGTAGCCGTTGTAAACAATCTGCATCGTCTTGTAATCGATGATCTCCGGTTCGATCTCGTGCATGTTCCACATTTTGAACGATGAATCCTGGAGTCGCCGCGCCCGCGCGACGTCGCCGGAGTGTGCCAGTAGAGCCGGAAAGAAGGCGTCGAGCGCGCCGTATTGCGATGCGGTTAACCTGCCCGTATTCATGTCGGCGTGGCCGTACCACAACTCGCCCCGCACTTCGTCGGCAAGATATTTATTAACCGCGCTAATGCTCGCCTGCCACATCTCCTGGCAATCTTGATCAAGAAAAAGGAGCCAGCATTTCCAGAGATATTCGTAGTAGGAATCAATCCCGCCACTGATGTGACTATCGGCGTCCACCCACGCGCCCGTCTCGACGTCGATGGTCGATCCAACCAGACCGATCGCCGAGCGGCGCTTGAAGGTTTCCATCAAGGCACGCTTGGCTTTTTCGTAGTAGATCGGTTTACCAGTTAATTTGCTCAGTGTCCCGAATTCCAGCAGCAGCGTGCCTGTCTCAGCGGGGTTCGTTTTCGTATCGCGAACCTGGCCGGTTTTCAGATTGACATAAACGTAAGGAAGTCCGGTCGGCGAATTGAAAACGGGTAAGAGCCGGTTGCCCAAATCTTCAGCCAGATCGAGCAATCGTTTGTCATTCGTTAGTTGATAACTAGAGAGCAATCCACCAAGCAAACGGATCGTGATTTCGAAATTCTTGACATAAACGTCACGATCGAACGAAAGATCTGTCAGGATTAGCTCTTTCGCTTTCGCCGCTTCCTCGTCCAACTTCATCAGGATGAGCGTGTCCAGCGCGTCGACCGGCGTCAGGAGAAGGGATTGGCCGTACCAATCGTGGGGCGTTTTGCTCAGCGGCTTTAAAGCATCATGTCCCCAGGCGTACTTCTCGTAATTAGTCCACGCATGCAGAAACTCACTCCGAACCCGGGTCGCGACTTCGCGCGCGTGCGCATCCTCACGGGATTGATGACATCCGATGCTTGCGCAAACGGTAGCAACGGCAACAGCCCATCTCGCCAGCTTTTGGGAATCGCAGGCTGCCAGGCTGTAGTTCCCCGGAACTCGCCGCGAACCTCGGCGTCCTGCCGCGATTAACCGATAATTCATGACAACTAACTTACTCATGTGACCGGCCAGGTAGCCTGCTCGCGAACTCCTTTCGGAGTTGGCGGCATCGGCCGGTTAGGCTTGCTTTTATTAGGGAAGCTTCGCCGCAAGAACATCGACCTTCTCGATGAGCGGCGGTTGCGCGAGGAGCTCTGAGGCTTTTGCCATCAACGCTGCCGCGACTTTTCCCGAGAGATGAGCCTGCCGCCCTGCCTCATCCGGAAAAGCGTCGAAGATTCCGAACGTTGTCGGCCCAAGGCGAATTCCGAACCACGCCACCGTCGCGGGCTCTTCCTCGACGATCGGAAGCCCGCCGCGCAAAAAGCCTTCAACCTCCGCCTCTTTTCCCGGTTTCGCTTCTAATCGAACGAATAATGCGGTTTTGACCATATTATCTCCTCTGAATATAATGACATTATTATGACAGCGCCGGCCGTGGGCAAGCTCTAAAGCCCAACGAGAGAAAGCTCAGCCGCGACGAGTGACCTGTCTGCTACGCTTCGCGCAGCCATGCGGGTGGAGCAAGCGTGACTCGTTGTCATGTGGTCAGTAGTCATGTTGTCAGTGGTCTGTGTTCGGTAGTCTGTGTTCGGTAATCATATGGTCAGGTAGTCAGTAGTCGGCTACTCGGTGATGACTTTGTCGGCCCATTCAATCAGTGAAACAAAGATCTTAGGATTGCCGAATTTTGCGCCGAACTCGGCCAGATCTGTTTCCGTCACCCCGCGCGCGCGTGAGCAGGCGCCGCACGCGTAGATCGGTATCTTTTTGGCGACGAGTTTGGCGAGGACTTCGGCCAGGGGCGGCCAGCCCACCGGCACCACTGCGTTGGCCACCGATTTCCGCATCAAGGATACGGCCTCGCCAAGAAGGAATATCTGGACATCGTGGCCGGCTTCAGAAAGTACACGCCATGCAGAAAAGGGAACGCGGCCTTCGTCGGGTCGTCCGAGCCCCAGGCACTTTTCATCAGGATTTTCAGTTTGGTTGAGTTTGTTGTTGCGGCGGGGACAGCGGCCGCTGCAGCGAAAAGCGGCACGGCTGCCAGTTTTCTTAGAAACGATCGACGTATCATATGATTACGGTTGCTCGGTCTAACGAGACATAAGCTCAATCACGCCTAAGGTCAGCGCAAGTGGAAGCTCTTCGCCATCTTCTGTCTACCATCTGCAATTTTCCCAAACCAACACTGTCTGTGTCCGTCGGCCGCCCTCGGTCTTTGGCGCTGAGCCTGTCGAAACGGCAGCGGGTGTTCACATCGCATTAAAGCCCGCTAACATCTTTTCCTCTGATGGAGGAAACAAAACGTGATTTGCGGCGAATTGTTGGGCCTCGGGATAATGGGTCTGCCGAATTCGCGTCGCCGCCATCTCCAGGTCGTATTCTGTTCGATGGAACTCAACGTCCGGTCCAAGCAGAAGCCAATAAGCGCCGGGATCTCCAAAGGGCATCCCGACGCTTCCGGCGTTGACGACGCGAAGGCCGCCGATCATGCGGTTGAATTGCATATGCGTATGGCCGCAAACAAGCACATCGGCATCCATTTCACCGATCATCGAAACTAGCTTGTCATCAGGGGTGAGCCGAGTGAAAACATCATTAGGATTTTGCGGCGTAGCGTGACAGAAGAGAACCTTGCCTATTCCGCTCATGTTTATATGCAAGGTCGTCGGCCATGCTGCTAGCAATTCGCCTTCCGACGGGTGAAGCTGTGCGGCATTCCATCGAATGCTATCGCGATATCGGGCAGGCACCCCGGAATCCCGGCCGTTCATCTCCGCGAGCACCGCTAGTTCGCCATTACCAACGATGAACTGGAACGGGATGTCGAGTTCGAGCAACCGGACGAGAGTTTCACGGGGCATGGGACCGGGAACGACGTCTCCGCCGACAACGACCCTGTCCGCACCGACACACGCTATGTCTTCCAGCACCGCTTCCAGTGCAGGGAGATTGCCGTGAATATCATATAGCGCCGCGACCCGCATGAGAGTAGATGTCAGAGAACGGAAGTTAGAAATTAGTGCGAATGTTCGCGTCGCGATGCGCCACCTTAATAGTCAGGTTCGGTTTAATGCCGGCTACTGCAGGCAGGACACGATTCAGTACCTGCTGCGCCCGTCATTCGGAATGGTAATACCAGCGGCCTGCCACTCCCGTGGGTCTCGTAACACATCTTTAGTCCCTTCGCTCCGGCGAAGTGGCTTGCTGCTTCGTCTTGTCCGTTAAAGTGTAAATTAGGAATCGGACCTTGGCTCACTCTTTTCTGCCGATTCGTTGGGCCGCGCGAAAAACGCATCTTCGAGCCACTCGCCGTTTATTTTACGCCAAACCCTCAGGTATGAGCCATCAAAGCTGATGTGCTTCTTGTCGGGCTGGTCGAAGCTGAGCGTGAAGTTACCGAACTCCTCAGCCATATCTCCCGACTGAGAGATAACGAGGCGCACCACTTCACCCTTTCGGGATTCATTCGATCTATCCTTGCGCGACCCCAGTACCTCTTCAACGGCATGACCGATCATCGGATGAGGGAACGCGCCGGAGACAAAAATGGAATCTTCGGTACGTTTGATCACATTCTTACCTTCGTTGTCCTCTCGAATTAAGTTGCGCAAGCGTTGCTCGTCAGACTTGCTGTTGGCATCTGTCTGCGCAATCGCGGCAGGACTGCCAAGTCCAATTAATATTATTGTCGTCAGGGCGTTAATCGTACTTTTCATGCGGTGGATTATTGTTGGTTTCATTGTTCCTCACTTTCGTTTCTTTTGGTAACAGAGAAGGTGGTTCATAAGGTCGGGTGAGCGTTCGCTCCACGCTTGCTTAGGCCATATCGTGTTCAATGTCGAAATCGGCAGCGGTTAAAAGAATCGGCGGAGGAACGCCGCCGCTTTATCCGAGATGCCGACAATCTTGTTCGTTGCCTGACGATAGAATTTAAAATTGAGCTCGGTCCCGGCTCGACCGTCGTTCCAGTCGGAGAAAAGTTTGAGCTCGCTCCGCCCCAGGCGCCGCTTCGCCAGCGCAGTGCGTTTGATGGTGATGCTCACTCGCGGCGTTTGCCGGGCGATCCCGCGTTTCTTTGCGATCGCTTTAGCCGAGGTGACGACGCCGCTCGCGATGAGACCTGGCCCGCCTTCGTTCTCGCTCGCGAAGATGAAGATCGTATCGCCTTTGGCGATGTGCTTGCCACCATACATCGTCTTCTGCGCGCTGAACCCGAAAGTTTCCGCCCGCGGATCGCTAACCTCGGCTTTGATCGCGAATATCATACTCCTGATCTCGCACTATTAATTCGATGGCCCTCCATGGGTCAGGCTTAACGAGTAAAAGATCAGTCGCAGCTGTAGCTAACACAAAGAGCAAACACAGCTCGTTCGGTCGGCTGTAGCGCTTGGTTAGACGATGGTCGCATCGAGAGAGCGTTGCCGCATGTAAAGGAATAAGGGTAATCCGAGTGACACGCCAACCACAAGAGTAGCAACGACGGGCAGCCACACGTGTCGGACACGAGCTGTCCGCTCAGTGAAGACAAAGACGAAGAGCGCAAGCGCAGAAACAACCACATCGAACGCGAAAAACGCACCGATGCGCGTGGCGAAAAGCTCGCGCATAAACAGGTCCATATCGAGCCCGTACTGCAATAACCACGGGATAAACTGCGAGTACGGCACAACAACTCCCAACACGCACAACCCGAGATAAACATGGCGCAGGCGCATCAGAGCAGGGCGTAACCGTTTAACAAACAGAGAATCAGCCGACCCCGTTGCTAACACAAGAAGGAAACATAAACTCTCGCGGTCGGCTGCATCGATCGGTTAGGCAATTCGTTCATTGCGGAGTTGCTTGTGCATGGCAAACCGTCGGAGGTAAGCGCCACGGCACTCGACGCACTCCTGTCTGTCGAGTTGGAAGCCGTGGCGGTCGACGAAGGGTCGTGCAGCAAGGCTCGCAAGAGTGGTAACCTTCGGGATGTTAAGGGCGCACAACACGGACTCGACGCGATGGTACAGGCTGCTGGCGACACCGTGACGAGCGAACGCTGGATGAGTGAAGAGAAAGTCGAGGTAGCCGTCGAGCGTGTAGGAAGCGAAGCCTGCGAGGAGGCCATCCGACTCGGCAACGATGGTGTGAAGGTGAGCCAAGCGTTCTTGCCAGCGTGCGGCATCAGGTGGGATTGGTGCCCACGCGGCAATCTGCTCTGGGGTATAGTAGGGCGCTGCCAACAAGCGAATCGAAGCCGTATAAGTCTCGATAACGCTTGGGAGGTCGGCGGACTCGTATGGTCGTTCGTTCATAGGAGTGCGCAGAATTGCTAACGAAACTCAAGATGAGCGACCGCGCGAATTAGAAATGTTCTCATGAAACTGTGATGGCTAGGCACGAGGATAGGCACGGTTTGCTGGATCGTCTGGTCAGGCCGCCTTGTGTGTGTGCATTTATTCTAGCACCGCTGTTGCCTCTATTTCGATCAGGAAGTCCGCCACCGCTAATGCGGATACTCCAATCCAGGTGCTTGCGGGACGCTCCTCTTTGGGAAAGAACTCTCGAAGCGCACCTCCAACTGCATCGGCTTGCTCTGGTCTGTAATTAACTATGTAGATGCGCAGCGCAACTACGTCTGCCAGCGTCCCACCAACAGCTTCAACAGCGGCCTGAACATTGCGCAGGGCTTGCCCGGTTTGTTGAGCCAAATCTGTTCCGCCGATGATTTGCCTTTGTGCGTCCCAGGCAGTTTGACCCGAAATGTAGACTGTCTTGCCGCCATTGGCGACTACGATCTGAGAAAAACCGTACTCCAGACTTCGGAAAAGCGAATCCGGATTTATGTATTCTTTCGGCATAGCATTCAGAAAATACCCGGAACTCTACTCTGGCGGTCTAACGAGAACAAGATCAGCCACCGCTGGCGATGGCGAGCAATTATGGTGTCAAATTCAATCATCCGCGTCCTAATGTTCCGCAATCTTACCATCTTGCACACGAAACATGTCGAACCCGAGCGATTGGTGATGTTTACCATCCCGGCTCGTCCATGCTTGGCGCACATAGATGATAATCAGATGTTTTCAGCAACGATATTCAGGAGCTCGCGTTTGTAGTCTGCAGGAAGCGGCTGCGCGAAACGCGCACGAAATGTATCCATGAAGCCGCTTAATCCCGTCGGCACATTCGGGTTGTGTTGGATGTAGTCCGGGCGCAGAAATCGTGGTGCCGCATCTACATGGCGATTGATCAACACCGTCGTGTAGAACTCTCGTACAATAGATTTGCTGCCTGCGGTCAAGGCGTCGTCGGCGAATGACGCCTGGTCAAAGCTAAGCAGCGTCAGGGCTGTTGTTCCGAACAGACAGTGTATACTCGAGCTACGCATCGTTGTTCCTCCGATGGTT
>QHQU01000199.1 GCA_003219925.1 Verrucomicrobiota bacterium | reverse complement strand
TCTCGTCCGTCAGTGGACAGATGGGATTGTTCGGTCAGGCTAACTACTCCTCGAGCAAAGCTGCCATTATCGCGTTGACGAAGGTTTCGGCGCGTGAGCTGGCCCGTAATCAAATCACAGTCAATGCCGTCGCGCCCGGTTTCATCGATGTCGGGATGAGCAAGGGAATGCCGGATGAAGTCACGCAAAACTTTATTAAGCAAATTCCATTGGGTCGCCTCGGTGAGGTCAGCGAAATAGTGAACGCCATTCTTTTCCTGGCCTCACCGATGGCCTCTTATATTACGGGTCACATTTTGAACGTGAACGGCGGATACTACTTGGGATAAAGGAGTTGTCTTACTATCGAAAAACATAGCGAACAAAGTGCCGCCGCGCTATGGCACAGGCTTCCAGCCTGGTGGGCATCCGGTTAGTAAAATCCCATCCACAGCCAAGATGGCTGTGCTACGAGCAAACTATTCCTCGCCGACGTAGTAATCGAGCGGATCGGAGCGAAGGATAGCGCGCTCAGGGCAGCGAACGATCCATTTCTTACTATCGGGGTAATAACCCGACTCGCCGATGGGATTATCGGCTACTACGTACATTACCAAGTCTTGATCTCCCTCATTAATTAGCTGATGCGGCTCGTTCGGACCGAAGATAAAGGCGTCACCCGGTTCGATCGATGTCTTGCCATCTTTATGGCGGGCAACGCCGTGGCCGGAGATGATGTGATAAAACTCCCACTGCGCGCTGTGGGTGTGATAGGGATAAGCCGCTTTCCCCGGTGGGATCCGGCAAATCTCGACATCAAACGGATGACGTTCCATTAAATCGCTCGAGAATGGTTTTCGGCCGAGCGCCTCGGAAACTTGTTTGCCCGCCCCCGCAAATTTCCCCTTCGGCGACGCCCAAACAAGCTCCTCCATATTATTGGTATTTACTTTGCGCATAGCAGCAAGGTTAAAAGTCAGCTTGGATTCGACAAGCTATAATAGCGGCAGCTGGGCGACTTCTTGTTCTATCTCGGCGAAGCGAACGCCGATACCAATTAAGCGAATCTTTTTCCCGGTCCGGGCAAAGGCTTCTTCCAGTAGTTGATGGTAGCTGCCGAGGTTGGGAAGAAGCCCGGCTCTTTCAATGGTGGTCCGGGTGAAATCCGAGAACTTCAATTTCAGGAAAATCTTGGTGACCCGCCTGGTCGGCTCTTTTTGTGCCAGTTCCGCCGCTAGTTCTTCAAATAGCTCGCCCACTTTTTCTTCACATTGTTCGAGAGTTGTTAGATCGCTGCCAAAGGTCTCTTCAGTGCTTAATGACTTTCGCTCTCGATTTGGTTCGACCGGCCGATCATCGATGCCGCGGCAAAGATCGTAAAGTTCGCCGCCGAACTTGCCAAAAAGCTCGTGCAACTCGGGTCGGGATAACCGTTGCATCTCGCCACACGTGGTCACGCCGGCGCGCGCCAGTTTTTCTTCTGTTACCGCGCCAATTCCCCAAAGTTTTCGCACCGGCAATGGCTCCATGAATTCCGGCACCTTTTCCGGCTTTACTTCGTATTGTCCGTTGGGCTTGTTGATTTCGCTGGCGATTTTTGCCACCAGTTTGTTCGGCCCAACTCCGGCGGAAGCAGTTAACTTTGTTTCCTTAAAAATTAAATCGCGAATTTCCCTGGCCAGTGGGCCTGGAGGACGCGGATTCGCGGTCACATCGAGATAAGCTTCGTCGAGCGAGAGTGTTTCCACCAGGGGCGTAAAGCGATGCATTATTTCCCGGACGACTCCCGCTTCCTTCCGATAAACGTCAAAGCGCGTTGGCAACACAATCAGGTTCGGACAGCGTTGCAAAGCCATGAAAGTGGGCATGGCCGAGCGAACACCGAAAGCACGCGCTTCATAGTTACAAGTAGTTAGAACGCCGCGCCGATCGCGCGCGCCCCCGACCCCAACAGGTTTGCCTCGCAGCGATGGCCGGTCGCGCACTTCGATCGCGGCATAGAAACAATCCATGTCGAGATGAATGATCGCGCGCGGTTGTGACGGCGCCGGCATAAGCAGAATTTTCGCGCGAAATGCCGCAGAGCTCAAAGGCGCGCCACCCAGTCCGATTAGAGGCAGCCCAGCTGTTCTAGCTGGCGACCGCGCCACCCGGTTCGGCAATTCCCTCCGGGAAGTTCTGAGGAAAGACTAGCTTGCGTTGCAACTCGCGGCGCAGCAGCAGGAGATTGAGGCAGGCCTGGAAAACGATCGAGCCAACCGAGAGATACCAGACGTGCCTGATTTGAAATCCGGGATGGAGCGAAACCAAATAAGCGGGCAAGGCAAAAAGAACCAACCGCGTCATCGAGCTAATTAGCGGTGGCAAAGTGTTGCCAATTCCCTGAAAGGCGCTCGACGTAGTAAAGGCAATTCCGGCAGCGATAAAATTAAAAGACACTATCTTGAGATAATCGCTGCCAAAAGCGATGACCCCGGGATCACTCGAAAATGCGCGAATTATGGCGGATGAAAAAAACTGCGCGACAATAGTAAGGAACAGCATCAGGACCGAACCAATGCCAATGGCAGAGTAGATCGAATGACGAACGCGGTCAGCGCGGCGTCCGCCAAAATTTTGCCCAACTACCGGAGATACGGCGAAGCTAAGAGCAACTACCGGAAGAAACAATGCCTGCATGACGCGGGCACCTATTCCGAATCCGGCCTGGGCTGCTGCGCCAAACCCGCGAATTATACTATAGACAATGATAATATAGACCGAAATCAGAATGAACTCCGCGCCAGCGGGCAATCCAATGCGAAGTAAGCTATTCCAAATCTTGGTTTGCGGGCGGAACTGCGCGAAACGGAACTGGAGATAATGATAGCTTCGTTCGAAATAGAGTATCAACAAAACATCGGCAACTAGGATTGATATAAACGTTGCCAGGGCGGCGCCGGTTACGCCGAGCCTGGGCCACGGTCCAATGCCAAAGATCAACAACGGCGCCAGGATCATATTGAGGATGACACTAAGAACCTGGAAGCCGACAGTAGGTTTAATGATACCCGTCGCGCGCAACGCAGATCCCAAGGCTACCAATGGGAACTGGAGAAGAAGGCCCGGAATAAACCAGAGTAGATAACTTTTGGCCAAGGACGCGGTCGCGGCATCCGCGCTTAGCGATTCACAATAAAAGTCGCGCAAAAGAAAACTCAAGGTGCCCAACGCCACCGCCACAATTAATGACATGACGAAGGATTGGTTGAAGGCGAGCTCGGCTTGAGGTTGATCCTTCCGCCCGGCCGCTTGCGAGATGAGCGTCGTCGTTCCGACGCCGAGCATTTGCGTTAGCGCCAGCACTATCATGGTGAAATTGCCGGCAACACCGACGGCGGCGATCGCTTCCTTGCCGAGATGTCCCACCCAATACAGGTCAGCCAGCAAGTAGAGCGTCTGCACCAGCATGCTGATGGCAAGGAAGGCCGTCATTTGCAGCAGGTGTTTGGTGACGGAACCCTGGGTGAGATCTTTCATATTCGCGGCGGTATTCTGGCTCTGTTACAATGCATTCATGAGCGTGCAAGTTTATGGATGCAACCACATCGCGATTGAAGTGGATGATGTCGGAGCGGCGGTGAAATTTTATCAAGATGTCTTTAATTTGGAGAAGATGGAAGGTGGCGAAGGCGACGCCTTTTTAAAATTGGGGGAGCACCAATTTCTCGCCATCTTCGAAGTCGAGCGGGTCAAGCCGGACCGGGTCCGTCATTTTGGACTCATTGTGCGCGACGAGAAACAGCTCACTGAGGTGCGCAAGAAGGTGAAGGAAAAGTACGGTTTGAAACTGGAGTCGCGATTTCGCTGCGATTTTCGCGACCCCTGGGGCAACCGCATCCAGGTGGTCGATCTGCACGATGAATCGCTGATCTGGCTTTTGCCTTATGCGGAAGTGCAAAAAGTTGGGATCAAGTTTTAGGTATTGTGCTTGCGTTGGAGGGGAAAATCGCCAATAGTGACGCTTTCCGGAGCCAGGCCCGCTTGTTTGTCGCGCGAAGTTATACTTCCGGACCTCCAGGACGGCCTTTAACTTATTCAACCTATGAACTTCCTCGAAACCACAATCGCCCCGAAAGCCCGGGGACCAATTATCAAACGGATATTAATCAGGTGCCCTTCGACGGCGAAACTAACCCCCAGCGGGCAGACGATTAGGGAAGACTTGTGGGCCAAGGCCAAAGTTAAAAGCAACAAATTGAATTGCCCGCATTGCGGGCAATCTCATACCTGGTCAAAGAAAGACGTCGTCTTAGCTCGGTAATTGGGGCGAAAAGTTAGATCTTCGCAGAGGCGGAGCGCTCCGCCCTTACATTAGCTGCACGCAACGAGGCGTCTTTTCCGGGGAGCGCACGCGCCTCGCGTGCTGATTTCGGCGCCTCGCCGAAATACTTTTTATTCAACATGCTGAAGTCGTTGGCGAGGCGCCAACGACAGCACGCGAGGCGCGTGCGCTCCCCAGATCTGAATCGCAACTCCAGAAATTGCACGAGAACGAAGACTCCGAGCTTCCCCGACAACATTCTCCAAGGGACGTAGATGTAACTAACGATTATTGGGGGAAAGTGCAGGCGGTCGTGTGCGCAGCGACAAACCCATTTTGTTGCCGCGGGTTTTGTTGAAAGCCTAAAAGGAGCCGCTTAATCCCGTCCCCAAATCATGGCGACGGAAGTAGTGAGGCTTCCACCCATGTTAAAGGTAAGGAAACGCTTTACCCCTTCAATCTGCCGCGCGCTCGCTTGTTCAGTCAGCTGCTGGTAGGCCTCGTGGACCTGGCGCACACCGGTCGCTCCCACGGGATGGCCGTCGCCAATCAAGCCGCCACCGGCGTTGACCGGAATCTCCCAACCGATTTTGCCGCTGATATGTTCGCGCCGGACCTGAGGAAGCGCAGTCGCTCCGCTTTTCGCCAACTCAGCGCCTTTCCCTTTTTCCGCCAGCCCAAGAATTTCGTAAGCGACGATTTCAGTAATCGAGAAACAATCGTGCACTTCCGCGCCCTGAATGTCGCGCGCCTTGAGCTTTGCCATCGCGAAAGCATTCTCGGCTGCCTTACGCGCGGTCGAGAACGTGGGGGCATCCTTCTTCTCTAACGCGAGATAATCGGTGGTATGCCCAAAACCGAGCAGACGTGGCAATCTTGATTTGTCACGACCGATTCGATCCAGATATTTGCCTGAAACCAAAACGAGCGACGCAGCGCCATCGGTGATCTGCGAGCAATCAGAGACTTTCAAGGGCGGCGCGACACTCGGGTTTTTGTCCGAGACCTGCGACGCACAATCATAGGTAAGATCGGCCTCTCGCATTTGCGCCAGTGGGTTCAGGCGGGCGTGTGCATAGTTTTTGTAGGCGACCCACGCCAGGTCCTTTTCGGAAGCGCCATATTTATCGATGTAAATCTGCGCAATGCGCCCGAACAATTTCGGAAACATGAAATCGCCATACTCAGGTTTTTCGATGTGATAATCCGCGGCTGCACCCAGAACGTCCGAACCGTCGAGCGACGACATCGTCTTTTGTTGCTCCGCGCCGACCACCAGCACGGCGTCATGGAATCCACCCATGATCCAGTGCGCGCCCAGCAGCACGGAAAGAGCGCCGGAAGCGCAAGCCGCCTCGGTATGCATGGTTGGTATACCATGCAATTTCGGATCGATTTCCGGAATAAACGCGCCGAGATGCAATTGCTTGGTGAATTGACCGGCGTTGAAATTGCCAACCGCGCCCGCCTGAATTTCCGCCGGATCAATCTTCGCGTCATCGAGCGCCTTTTTGCCAGCCTCGGTAATCAAATTCCGAATGGTCTTGCCCTCTTTTTTGAGGTTGCGCTTAAAATCGGTGCGTCCGCCGCCAAGAATGTAAACAGGTTCCATATTTGAAGTTCAGAGTTGAAATTTTGATCCCCTCGCCTTTCGCCCGGCCCCCTTTTTGAAGCGACAGGCGGGACGAGGAGTCGCTTCTTTAATCTAGCTAATCTTCACGCGCTGTCATCCCGAGCAGCCGTCTCTTTCTGGGGAGCGCAGGCTGCCAGCCTGCAATAGCCGGCTGCTTGCGATCCAAGACGAATGTTGGAGAGGCCTTAGTGCCGCGACTGTTTCGTAATCGTTCGGGACACTGAGGTCCCTCCCACAGTATTTCAGCCGCCGAAAGCACTGATCCTGGTGATGTCGCGACCAACGGCGAGAGTGTGGATATCATGGGTGCCTTCGTAAGTGGAGACCGCCTCGAGGTTCATCAGATGCCGGACCACAGAATAACGATCAGTGATGCCCACGGCG
>QHQU01000192.1 GCA_003219925.1 Verrucomicrobiota bacterium | reverse complement strand
CCATCATGGTCAAAGTCTCCGTTAATTATACCGGCAATCTTCACTGCGATGCCACCCACGGGCCGTCACAATCGAAGATCGCGACGGATGCGCCGGCGGACAACAAAGGTAAAGGGGAAGCGTTCTCACCCACCGACCTGGTCGCGACTGCTCTCGGCACGTGCATTAGCACGACTATGGGAATAAAGGCGGAAGAACTCGGCGTCGATCTCCGCGGCATGACCGTCTCGGTGCAGAAAGAAATGTCGAAGGACGCACCGCGGCGGATCGTCGCGTTGCCGTCAGAAGTTCACATTCCACTTCCGCCAGATTCACCGCACCGCGCCGTGTTGGAACAAACCGCGCTTAATTGTCCGGTGCACAAAAGTCTGCCGCGAGAAATCAGCCGCCCGACCAAATTTCTTTGGGAAGGCTAACAATCAACGGCTGTCATCCCGAGCGCAGTCGAGGGATCCCGCAGCGAAGCTGAAAGCTAACTTCATCGGGGTTCCGCGACTGCGCTCGGGATGGCACCATTGAAAATACGAAAAGCAATCGAATCGGATGTTCCGCAACTCCTGCCGTTGATGCGCGAACTGGCAGAGTTCGAAGATTACGCGGACGCCTTTGCAATTAGCGAGGACATTCTACGAAAACAGGGATTCCGGCGATCGCCGCCAGATTTTTATTGTCTGGTTGCGGAAGAAAGCGGAATTTTGACTGGGCTGCTTGTTTATTACTTCGTCGCATTCACCTATCGCGCAAAACCGAACATGGTGGTGAAAGAGCTCTACGTTGCCGACGGCCATCGCAACAAGGGCGTGGGAAAACTCTTAATGAAAGCCGTCGCCCAAGAAGCCGAGCGCGCCGGCTGCGGAATGATCAAGTGGTGGGTCGCCAAATGGAATGAGCGCGGTATCGAGTTTTACGAACGACTCGGTGCGAAAATCGATCCCGACTGGCACGAATTCCAGATGTCTGAGGAAGCGCTTCGAAGACTGGCCAAGTCCTAACCGTCATCCCGAGCGACAGTCGAGGGATCCCGTGGCGCTACCGTTAAGCTTTCATGGCGGAATCCCTCGACTCCGCTCGGGATGACCGACAAATTATCGCGCACCCGCTAACTCGCGTTTTTCCGCCGGCCCGGTCTTCGTTGCTGGTTCATCGAGCAACTTCGCATAATTGCGAGCTTTGCGATTCTTCCACGATCCTTTGTGGTAGGCGTAACCGGCAATCAGCGGCAGCGCGATCGTCGCTTCCGCGTAAACCATTTGCTCGGCGCCCTGATCGACTTTGCCCCACGAGTTCGCCTCCTTCAGCGTGGAACCGCTGAGGGCGCCGTCACGCACGTCCGCCACCGTGATTTGCACAGCGTATTTGTGCATCCCGACGTCGAAACCGAGATAATCGCCGGCCACTACCGTGTCCTGCGCGAAATTTTTCGGGACGCCTCCGCCGATCATGAACAATCCGCTCTGTTTGGAGGCGATTTTAATTTTTGTCAGCTCAAGAAAATCCTTGGCCGAATCGATACTGAGATGCTTGTCCGGATTTTCGTACTGATGATGAATCAAACCGAAGCCGGCGCTGCAATCGCTGAAAGCCGGGCAAAAGATCGGTACGTCTTTCTCGAACGCAGCCAGCACGACCGACTCGCGGTTTTTTCCATTTCTCGTTAGATAACGGCCCATCTCGCGAATAAACTCCCGCGAAGAATACGGCCGCGGCTCGAGCGAGTCTGCAATTTCGCCGCAAGTGGCGTCGCAAACCCGCAGCTGATCTTCATCAATATAGGTGTCGTAGATGCGATCGATGGCGAGGCGGCGCAGAACGTCGTCGTTCATAAAAATGTCGCCCTTGTAATGCTTGAACCCGAGAGCTTCGAAGAAATCCTGATCGACGATGATGGCTCCGGTGGAAACGATCGCATCCACCATGTTATTGCGCACCAGATCGACAATGACGTTTTTTAAGCCGGCAGAAATGAGCGAGCCGGCCAGGCACAAAATGATGGCGCAGTCTTCCTCCCGCAGCATCGCGTCGTAAATGTCCGCCGCCCGCGCCAGATCGCGCGCCGAGAAGGCCATCTTCGACATCGCCTCCACCAACGGCACGACGTTGTGTTTTTTGATGTCGATGTGCTCGATCACATCGACCAGCAGTTCCGATTTTGTTGGATTCATATTCTGTGGCTCTGTCATCCCGAGCGGAGTCGAGGGATCCCGATGACGTTACCTTAAAGTTTTCGCGGCGGGATCCCTCGACTTACGCTCGGGATGACGCTACGACGGATACAGCCATTTCATATAATCGGCTACCCCCGCTTCAAGTGGAAATTGCGGCGCGTAACCGAGCGCGCTGCGCGCCTTGGTCAAATCCGCCTGGGTGAAATTTTGGTAATGGGCGTGCGGATTATCGAAGTAATCCGGCTGAAGATTAGTCTGGAGCGAGCGATTCAAAATAAAAACGAGCTCGTTGAATGATCGAGCCTGGCCGCTGCCGAGATTGTAAATTCCGCTCGCGCTGGCATCGAGCGCGCAAATTGTTCCATCCACCACATCCTTCACATAAACGAAATCGCGGCGCTGTTCGCCGTGTTTGAAAATGCGCGGGCGCTGGCCGGCGCGCATTTGCTGCGACAAATGATAAATCATGCTTGCGGGCACGCCTTTGTGCGCTTCGCGCGGGCCATAAACATTGAAGTAACGCAGGCCCACGATGATCCAATCCGTATTCTCGCGCGCGAACCGGGTGGCGAGATTATCCATGATCGCTTTGGAAAAGGCGTAGATGTTTGCGGGAGCAGCCACGGTTGATTCCGCGCTCGTCTCCGTGGTAGCGCCGTAAATCGAAGCCGAGGACGCGAAAATCACCCGCGTTTGGTTCGGCCGCGCGAATTCCAGCAATCGCCGAAAGCTCTCCACGTTGTCGTGCGTCTGCTCAAACTGATTGTGATTGGTCGTGTCAGTGATGGAAGCAAGATGAAAAATTGCATCGAACTTTTCGTCGCCGAATTGTTCCCGCCAATTCAGCTTCGCCAGATCGGCCG
>QHQU01000130.1 GCA_003219925.1 Verrucomicrobiota bacterium | reverse complement strand
TGCTGGTGTTGGTGCAACTGGTGATGGCCGCGATCAAAACGCTGCCGTGTCCGATCTTACTTTCGCCATGACGAAAGGGATCGGCCCCTTGCAAATCTTTCGCCGGATCAGGGGTTGGCCGATTGGTCACCATTTCGGCTTTGTTAAGTTCTTCGCCCGGATCGATCCCGGGCATGTCGCCATTTTGCGGCGCGCTTCCATTTAATTGGACGAGATGCTTCGCGGCGAGATCGACATTTTCCTTTCCGTAACCGCCGTCCTTTACCGGTTTTTGCAAGAGCGAGCGAAAAGTTTGACCGAGCTCGGGGAGATTGATTCGATCCTGTGGTCGCTTGGGCCCGGCTACTCCTGGCTGGACCTGGCCAAGATCCAGTTCCAGATCGACGCTGTAATCGATTTCGCCCTTGCGCGGCATGCCGAACATTTTTTGGGCGCGAAAATAATTTTGGAATGCGGCGCATTGCTCGTCGCTTCGGCCGGTGGCGCGCAAATAGTTCACAGATTCCTGATCGACCGGGAAATAACCGATGGTTGCGCCGTACTCCGGCGACATGTTGCCAATGGTAGCGCGATCCGGCACGGGCAAGGAGGCGGCGCCTTCGCCATAGAACTCAACGAATTTCCCGACTACCTTTTGTGCCCTCAGCATCTGGGTGATGTGCAGGACAAGATCGGTGGCGGTGACGCCTTCCTTTAAGCGCCCGCTCAGATGCACACCCACGACTTCCGGCGTCAGAAAATAAACTGGCTGCCCAAGCATGCCAGCTTCCGCTTCGATTCCGCCCACGCCCCAGCCGACCACGCCGAGGCCATTGATCATGGTGGTGTGTGAATCCGTCCCGACGAGCGTATCCGGATAAAAGATTTCTGACCTCTGACCCCTGATCTCTGATCTCTGGCTTAGAACGCCCTTCGCAAGATATTCGAGGTTTACCTGATGCACGATGCCAATGCCCGGCGGAATCAGTTGAAAAGTTTTAAAGGCTTGCTGGCCCCATTTCAAAAATTGGTAGCGCTCGCGGTTGCGCTTGAACTCCATCTCCAGATTCAATCGTAACGCTTGGGCTGAGCCAAAAAAATCAACCTGGACGCTGTGATCGACCACCAGATCGACTGGCACCAGCGGTTCGATGATTTTGGGATCGCCCCCAAGACGTTTCACCGCGCTGCGCATCGCTGCCAGATCGACCACCAGCGGCACGCCGGTGAAATCCTGTAGAACGATCCGCGCGACGACGAACGGGATTTCTTCGTTGGCGGGCTTTTTCGCGTCCCACCTCGCCAAGGTCTCCACGTCTTTGCCTCGCACCTTTTTGCCATCGCAATTCCGCAAGACTGACTCGAGCACGATGCGGATGCTGATGGGGAGACGCGAAATTTTGCCGACGCCTTGCGTTTCTAATTCTGGCAGCGAATGGAGAAATCCTTCACGCCCATTACCAGCATCGAACTTTTTCAGGGTCTTGAATTCGTCGTTCATTTTTGGTCGTCATTCCGAGCGGAGCGAAACGGAGTCGAGGGATCCCACTGCGTTAGCTTAAAGTTTCCGCCGCGGGATCCCTCGACTCTCGCTCGGGATGACAATGTTCCGGTCGTCATCCCAGCTCCGCTAATTTTGCTTTCACTTTGTTGAAATCGGGCACTACGCGCGCGTCGTCGTTACAATCGACGTATTGGATCACTCCGGCACGATCAATCACAAAGGTTGCGCGCTTTGGCACACCGCTCATGCCCAGTCCAATCTGCGGAAGAAAGGACTCGTAAATGGCGTCGTAGATGCGCGCGACCTGGTGCTCATAGTCGCTCAAAAGCGGCACCGTGATTCCTTCTTTCCGGGCCCAGGCTTCCTGTGCAAACGGATTATCTCCGCTGATTCCGTAGACCGACGCGTTCATCTCGGCGTAGGCGGAGAGGTCGGAGCTGATACCACACATTTCCGTCGTGCAGGTGCTGGTAAACGCCATTGGAAAAAATGCGAGCAAAGTGTTTCGTTTGCCGAAATTTTCACTGAGAGTGATCTGCTTCGGTCCATCTGATGTTTTAGTGGGCAGAGTGAAATCTGGAGCTCTTGTTCCAATAGCGAGTGGCATAACGTAATTTCAGTATAAGATCGACGTTTCGCCGGTCAAAAAAGATCGAGCAATCGGCTGAATCGTTAATTGCCGATTCACAATTGACGGATCACGATTCACCCAATCCCATGGAAGCGTTTTGGTGGCTGTTTGCGATTGTGCTGATGGCTCTCGGGCTGATCGGAGCGGTAATCCCGATCGTGCCAGGAACGACAATTATCCTGGCGGCGGCGGTGGTTCATCGTCTGGTACTGGGGGCGGATCGCAGCCTTGGCATGAGTGGGCTCATTGCCATGCTCGTGCTTACCCTGGTCACCTACGCGATTGACGCTGCTGCCGGCTATCTCGGTGCCAAACGCTTCGGCGCGACAAAATGGGGTCTGATTGGCGGCGCAGCCGGCGCGCTCCTCGGACTGTTTTTTGGCTTGTTAGGGCTCTTTGTCGGCCCGGTGATCGGTGCGATCGCGGGCGAGCTTATTGGCGGGAAGGAAGTCATGAAAGCTGGTCGCGCGGGCTGGGGCACATTTCTGGGCGGTCTGGCCGGCGTGATCGCGAAACTTTTCATCGGGCTCATTATGATTGTGATCTTTCTGATGAACGTGCCGTCACCGTTATGAGGCGAGCTCCCCCTCTGCCGTCATCCCGAGCGCAGTCGAGGGATCCCGCCGTGCAAACTTAAAGGTAGCGCCCCGGGATCCCTCGGCTTTCGCTCGGGATGACCAAAATTTTTCCTTGCCAGCTTCCAAGCTTTGTATTACAAAGTTATCTTGATGCACCAAAGCGAGCGCGCTGAAGAAGACCTCCGGGTGATTCGGACCTTGATGGAGCGCGCCACGATTTATCGCGCTATTTCCGCACCGACCGCCCTCGCCGGCGGCCTCATTGCGATTGCCCTGGCCGCATTCATTTGGATGCGTGAGCATCATTGGGCGGAGACCGCGCCGGAAGTGATGCGCCATATTTCTACGCGTGGCTTTGCTTCCCTCTGGCTGGCTGCACTGGCCATTGTGCTCGCGCTAAACACATTTTTTGTCTGGCGAAAAGCGCAGCGCGACGGCCGCCCGTTCATCTCGCCGTCGATGAAGCTCGCGCTCCGCTCCATCCTGCCCTGCCTGGTCCTTCCGGCCGCGACCACCATCTGGTTTTTTTACGACGGCTATGAATTCGATAATGAACTTCTGCTGGTGCGCGTCTGGATCGGATTTTATGGGTTGGCTTTAATTGCCACCCAGCATTTCGCACCCCGGTCGCTCGTGTTCCTGGGGTGGGCTTTTTTGATCACGGCCGCGGCAATGATTGTCGCATCGCGGCAGCTGGAATACTACGCCACGCCGCTCGTTCCCAATCTCGCGATGGGTGTCACCTTTGGACTCTACCATTTGATTTATGCAGCGTGCGTCTGGAAGCCGCCGGCACCGGCTGAGAGCGAATGAAAAATGCCCGACTTCGACAAACTCGACAAAGCGATTCACGAGAAAGGTCGGCTTTCCATCATGACCTTACTGGCGACGCGGATGGCCTGGTCGTTTCAGGATCTCAAGGCCGAGCTCAGCATGAGCGATGGCAATCTCATCACGCATCTGCGGACTTTGCACAAACTCGGATTGGTGGCGGTGACGAAGGAAATTCGGGATCGTCCGCAAACGAGCTACGCCCTGACGGAGAAGGGGCGCTCAGCCTTTCAGGAGTATCTGCGGGTGTTGGAGCAAATTGTGAAAGCCGGGAGAAAATGACTGCTTTTGTCATGTCGAGCGCAGTCGAGACATCTCTCATTATTTTCCCGGATAAAAGTAAGAGATTCCTCGGTCCGAGCCGGACTGGCGTGTTCGCTCGGAATGACAACGAGCGGGAAGGAAATGAAAAATTTTGTCCCGACGCTTTGTGACACAAAGTAAATGAAGGTCATCGTTGCGGAACATTTTGGAATCTGTTTCGGCGTCCGCGATGCCATCGCGCAGGCGCAGGCCCTCGCCCGGGAAGCTCCCCTCACCATTCTGGGCCAGCTGGTGCACAACCCGATCGTGCGCGAACAGCTTCGCGCTCAGGGCGTTCTTGAAAAAGCGTCCGACGACGCGCTGCAAACTTCCCGCGTCATGATCACCGCGCACGGTACGTCGGACAAACGTCGCGAAGCTCTAAACAAAAAGGCGCTGGTCGTGGCGGATGGCACGTGCCCCCTCGTTCGTTACGCGCACGAACAACTCAAGCGACTGGTGCAGGCCGGTTACTTTCCGGTGGTGATTGGCCTGGCCAATCACGTCGAAGTGCGCGGTTTGGTCGGAGATTTTGCAGATGCCTTTGTCATTAACGAGTCCGCCGACATCCGGAATCTTCCAGCGCGATCGCGTTATGGGATTATTTCCCAAACGACTCAACCAATCGATCGCGTTCGCGCACTGGTCGGGGATATCGCGCGCGCGCATCCAAGCGCTGAGATTCGATTCGCAGACACGGTTTGCAAACCGACAAAAGATCGACAGCTCGCGCTGAAAAAATTGATTAAGGTGGCGGAGGTAATCGTCGTCGTTGGCGGACGGCAGAGCAACAACACGCGCCAATTAGTCGAAACTTGTCGCGCCGCGGGCAAGCGAACATTGCACGTCGAACGCCCTGAAGAATTGCAGCCCGAGTGGTTCCGCGGTGTGCGCCTCGTCGGGCTCACTGGAGGAACTTCCACCCTGCCAGAAACGGTCGAGGCCGTCCGCCAGCGGCTCGAAGAATTTCATGATTAAACATTTCAAGACGTTGTTGCGCGGTGAGGTGGACGCGCTGTCACTGGAAAAGCCGGGATGGCGTTGGTTTGCCAGCTATTGCCTGGCGATTGCCGTCGGCTCGTCTGTCTACGGCGCGACCATCGGGCTTTGGCGAGCACCGCTGCAATCGGTTTTCACTGCGATCAAGTTTCCGTTGTTAATTTTTCTGACTTGCATCGGCAACGGCGCGGTCAACGGAATGCTTGCGCAACTTTTTGGTTCCGGCCTTTCCTTCAGGCAAACCGCGCTCGCAATTTTGATGAGTTTTGCGATTGCAGCCGTGATTCTCGGCGCGCTCAGCCCGGTCACGCTCTTCGTTCTCTACAACGCGCCGCCGCTTGGATCAGCAAACGCGATCCTCGGCCACAGTATGATGTTGCTAACGCATGTCTTTGCCATTGCCTTTTCGGGGATTATGGCAAATCGGCGGTTGCTCGACTTGCTGCGAAGAATGACCGGGCGCGACACCACCGCCCGTGCCGTTCTATTTAGTTGGCTCGGCGGCAATCTTTTTCTCGGGGCGCAGCTCGCGTGGAATTTGCGGCCCTTCATCGGCTCGCCCGGTCTGACCATTCAATTCCTCCGCGATGATCCCCTGCGCGGAAATTTCTACGAAGCGGTCTGGCGGGCCTTTCGACATCTCTTTCTCTGACGAAAACCAAAACCGAAAACCATATGAACCCACCACCAATTCCATCGAAACAACCACCATTGTTGCCCAACAATTTCGTCTTCGAGCCAATGCCGAACGCAGAAAGCCCAATCAGTCTTTTGGAAGACTTGCTGAAGCATCCGGGACGCGTCGTTCACGAGCTGCATCAAAAGCAGGCGCCAATTCTGGCGGGTTGGCTTCTCATTTTCGGCATTATCGGCGTGGCGATTTATGGAACAGTTGTCGGCGCGCAATCCGGCGGCGCGCAAATGTGGATCGCACCCGCAAAGCTCGGACTGGGTACTTTGCTGGCGGTGCTGATTTGCTTGCCGAGCCTTTACATTTTCACCTGCCTCGGCGGGATTGATGCGCAACTACGCAGTCTTTGCGGTGCGCTTTTCGCAGCCGTTTGTTTGTGTTCGATCTTGTTGATCGGTTTTGCACCGGTGGCGTGGATTTTTTCGCAATCAACTGACTCAATCGCTTTCATGGGCGCGTTGCACCTGCTCTTTTGGGTGATCGGCATCCGTTTCGGCTTGCGTCTGATCGACGCGACGGGCCGTTTTCTTGGCGCGCGGGGCAAAGGTCATCTCAGAATCTGGAGCTTCATCTTTATCCTGGTCTGTTTTCAGATGACAACGACGTTGCGCCCGATCATTGCTCCCTCGAAAACGTTTTTGCCGACCGAGAAAAAGTTCTTTCTCGCGCATTGGTTTGATTCGATTAACGGAAAATAGAAACGGCAGATGCCACGAATAAACCCCGGATTGTTGCTTTCAGAAGAGGACCTGGATCCGGAAAAATTGCAGGGCAGGCGCATCGCCTGCCGAAGAAATTGCACGGCAACCGGGAACGGTTGCCCTACAGGAAACGGCTATAGCTATGCTCCACGGTTTAGTTCCCATTTTCACGGATTACCGCGTTGTGCTAAAGTGGGAGTGATGGCAGACGATCGCTGGTGAGTCGCGAGACTCATTAGAGGAAAGTCCGAACACCATACGGCAGCATGCCGCGTAAAAAACGCGGGCGCCGCATTTGTAAGATTGCGGCGACGGAAAGTGTCACAGAAACGATACCGCCGGTTCTTTGAGAAAAGTGCAGGCAAGGGTGAAAAGGCGAGGTAAGAGCTCACCGCGCGCGAAGTAATTCACGCGGCAGGAAAAACCCCATGCGGTGCAAGACAAAACAGGAGGAGGACAGCCGGTCCGTTGATCTCCGGGTATCGTCGCACCACGTTACGCGCAAGTGTAGCGGGCGATTCACGGAAGTGAGTTGAGATAAATGATCGTCGGCTCGAAGAAATTCGGGAGACAGAATTCGGCTTACCGCCATCAAATTATGAAGGGCGCTTCGAAAACGGAGCGCCTTTCGCTTTTCTGCAAAGCGCACAAAAACGTTCCAGTCGAAAACCACCTAATCCACTCAGATCTGCCCCCGGCGCTGCCACATTTTGTGCAGCCAGTCCTCGAACTCAAGCAGCCGCCAGAGGGGATTCGCGCGGAAGCGGCGACTCCAGGCGGCTATCTGCTCGGGCGGCGCTTTGGCACGCGCACGCATCCAACTCGTCACCTCAACGTCGTCGGCGCCGGTAGAAATAAAGTCACGCAACGCCGCCGGCTCGAGACCGCTGGCAGCGAAAAATCGGCGATCCATCGGACAGTTGTAATGATAGGAGCCCGCTCGGCCGAGTAATTCAGCACGGCATTTGTCGACCAGCCGAGCCGCAACGGCAGGGAACGACGCTCCGAGCGGTGCATACGGGCTGCGTGGAGCGGTCTGATTCAAATCAAGCGCAAGGCTACGCAATTTGTCGGGAGGCATCATCGCCCACGAGCATTCGCGCCGACTCCGAGTTGTCAACGTCTTCAGCGACTCCAGCGGCAGTTCGGCCGGCTCGGTCAAGCCTCTGTCGATTCTTTCACCTTATCGACGTTCTCATCGATTTTTTGCACCGTCGGATGCAGTTCCTTAAGAATTTCGCGCTCTTCTCTGGAGAGTTCTTCGATGCTGTGGGCCTGTTCTTGCAGCGCTTCCAACACGATGTTTTGCCGTTGTGAAATACGGTGCATCCACCAAAAACAGACCGCCCAGCAGCCGATGTCGAGGAGGGTAACGAAATTTACCAAAGTAGGCCCCATCGCATTCGAATCGTGTCTCGCAGAGCAATTGGCGGGGCGACGTTAGGTCAGCTGCGCTTTACGATTCAGCCCAGCGCCACGAATGTCGCTGAATGTTTGCCGGAGATTCGGAAACGACAAAGCAGATGGACTGGCGCATTCCAGCAGCGTGGCTCACACTCTGCATTGTCTGGAGCTCGACCTGGCTCGCGATCAAAGTGGGTCTGCGCGATTTGCCGCCGATCTCATACGTCGCCATCCGTTTTCTGGTAGCGATCATTGCTCTGGTTTTGGTTTCGGTTGGCCGCGTCCGGTTGCTGCCCAAGCGCCGCTCGGATTATGTCGTGCTCGCGTTCACCGGCGTGCTCATGTTTGCGATCAACTACGCGCTCTTGTTTTGGGGCGAATTGTACGTGTCTTCGGGGCTGGCGGCGATTTTGCAGGCATCGATTCCGATTTTCGGAATGGTATTCGCGCACTGGCTCTTGCCGGAGGAACCGTTGCGCTGGCAGCGTCTGCTCGGCGCGTTCGTGTCAATTGGCGGGGTCGCACTAATCTGCGCCCGACTGCTTAGTTTCAACGGCTGGCTCGATCTTGCCCCCGCGATGATGGCGGCGTGGCAAATGATTTTTGGCACCGCGCCGCTGCTGGTGATCGGATTTATCATAGATGGCAATCCGGCACGTTTTCATTGGACCGGGATGGCGATTTTCTGCCTCCTCTATCTGGCGATCATCGGATCATCACTCACTTTTTTGCTTCTTTATTGGCTGATGCCGCTTACGTCGGTGACGAAATTGCAAACCATCTCGCTGATCACGCCGCCCGGCGCGATCGCCCTTGGCTGGGCGCTCGGTGGCGAACGCCTATCGGCCTGGTCGCTCATCGGCGCCTGTTTCGTCCTTGCCGGGGTCTGGATGATTTTCCGACCGCTCGCGGATGAGAAGGAAGCTGCCGAGCGCGCTTTGGATTCGCAAGTTGCCGCTCCGCGCGCCTGAGGCACTGATTTTTCGAAGGATCGCTTCGCCGGCTATTACGCCGGTCATCCCGAGTGGAGTCGAAGGATTCCGCGGCGTAATCTTAAAGGTAACACATCGGGATCCCTCGACTGTCGCTCAGGATGACCCGAGACGCGTGCGCTATCCGAGGCAATTATCAAGGCAAGCAAGTAGATGCGCGACGGTTTCCTCGGTTTCATCGCCCATGTTGGAGAGACGAAAGGTTTGGCCTTTGATCTTGCCGTAACCGCCGTCGATGACGAGATGATGGTCTTCGCGCAGGTCGCGAACGAGTTTCGCCACGTCGATTCCTCGATTATTTTTCACGCAGGTGAGAGTAAGAGAGCGAAAATTTTCTTCGGCAAAAAATTCGAAACCTCGCCCGGCCACCCAGTCGTGAACGAGCGCATTGGTGCGAGCGTGACGAGCAAAACGCGCAGGCAAAGTTTCGTTGAAAATATCTTCAAGCTTTGATTGCAGCGCAAAGATGTGCCCGACGCTGGGCGTGCTCGGGGTCATGAATTCGGTTTGCTGTTTTTTAAATTCGAGAAAATCGAAATAATAGCCGCGATCTTTTTGTTTTTCGGCGCGAGCGAACGCTTTTTCGGAAACGCTAAAAAGCGAAAAACCTGGCGGAAGGGCGAGCGCTTTTTGTGCCCCGGTGAGCATGACGTCAATGCCGAGCGCGTCCATCGCGATCGGGAGTGCGGAGAAGGACGAGACGGTGTCAAGGACGAGGGCGATGTCGGGATACTTGGCGAGGGTGCAGCAAATCTCGGGCAACGGATTCATCACGCCGGTCGAGGTCTCGTTATGAATCAGAGTGACGGCGTCGAATCTCCCGCTCGCCAACTCGTGATCGATCGCTTTTTGATCGATGTGTTTACCCCATTCGACCTGCAACGCTTCCGCTTCCTTTCCGCAACGTCTGGCGACATCGAGCCACTTGTCGGAGAACGCGCCGCACATGCAGCAGAGCACGCGCTCGCGCACGACATTGCGGATGGCTGCTTCCATCACGCCCCAGGCCGATGAGGTGGAAAGAAAAACGGGCTGCTTTGTTCCGAACAGTCCCTGTAAGCGCGGATGAATTTCGCGGTAAAGATTTTTAAAGGCTTCGCCGCGATGCCCGATCATCGGACGGGCGAAGGCGGCCCGCGTTTTTTCCGAAACTTCGACCGGCCCGGGAATGAAAAGCTTGTCGTGGGGCGTCACAGCTGAAGTTTAATTGCGAATACGCGAAATTGTAGGGCGTTTGTTGGGGGACGTGCAGTCGCCTTGCAAATTTCCGGGACGCCCTGCGGGCGACGATGCTGGATCTTATTCCTTCTTAATAAAACTGATGTCGCCGCTGCGCTCGACCCGCGCGACTTTTACTTTTGACGCGTCCTCCATCTGGGCATCGAGCCGCAAATCTTCTTCGAGATCGTGCACGGAAATATGATTGCGTCGCATCGTGTTCCAAATCAGGTTTCCGTTCTCGACAATTAGCTCCGGCCGCCCTTTCAGAAGGCAACCGAACCAGTGCGAATGGTAGGCAATGAAGGCGAACAGGCGATGGACCAGGACGATGACCACGCTGCCGCCAATGGTGGCGAAAAAAGCTGAGCTCCCATTAATGGCGCGAGATAGAACTGACGCCAGGATGACAATGAGCACTGCATCAAATGCCGTCTTGCGGGCGAGCGAGCGCTTGTGTCCTATCCGGATCATGGCCAGGGTCGCCAGAAAAACGATGATGCCGCGGAGCGAGATTTGAAGAAAGGTCAAATCCCTCGGTTGTGCTCCGAGGCCGAGCCACGGATCGATTAAATTATAGAACGCGTTCATTTGTAAAAGGTTCGCTCCATTCGCGGTCATTGCGCGTATGGCGGAAAATGCGGGATAAATCCACAAACGTGTCGCGCCCCGAATTGCTCAGAAAGGGGAGGAATTATGGCACGTGGGAGCAAATCGAAATATACCGGCAAACAAAAACGAAAAGCAGAGCATATCGAAGAGGGCTACGAAAAGCGCGGCACATCGAAGAAAGAAGCAGAACGCCGGGCTTGGGCCACCGTGAACAAGGAGAGTGGCGGCGGCAAAAAGAGCGGAAGTGGGCGCGGCAAGAAAGAGAACAAGGCGAGCTCTCGCAAAGGCGGGAAAAAGGGCGGGCGAAAAAAGAAACGCTAAGCGGTCCTTGGGCAAATGATATAATTCAACGAGAATTATACGGAGCCTTGAGCCGGCGATACATTATATAAACATCGACAAACCCGCGCCGGCTATGGCGGAAAGCGCCCGGCAACTTGCCGACGATTTTAAATCCAAGATTTTCCCAAAGACGCAGGGCTGCTCTGTTGGTCGCAACGACGAAGTTGAATTGCATCGCTCGAAAACTGAGACGCCGAGCTTCACGCAGACAATGTTCAGCCATCGCTCGCCCGATTCCGCGACCTCGGGCAGATGGCGAAACCATGAAGCCGGCGTTAGCGACATGCGATCCGAGTCCCGGCTGGTTGGCTTTGAGAATATAACTACCAACTATTCCTTGATCGGATAGAGCGACGTAACAGCGCGTTTTCGGACCGAGCCAATAAGCCAGCGCTTTCCGTCGTGAAATGTTCGGGTCAAAGACGTAAGTGTCGCCTCTGGCAACGACGGCGCGGAAAATTTGCCAGATGGCCTCGCGATCTTCCTTTCTCGCCCGGCGAATTTGGAGCGGTCGCAGCCGATGGTGTCTGGTTTGGGGATCAGACCGCGTCATTCGATTGCCATCCGTTTCAATATGTGACGATCACTCCCCTTTTCCCGAAAATAACACGTTACCTTTTCGGTTGCGCGGCGAACCGCGGCGGACACCGGATGCGAATCAAAAGTGTGGAGCAGATATATGAACATTAGTGCGAAACGCATCACTTTGACGCTGCCGGAGATTGGGTTGATTGCGATGACGCGCGGCGCGCTTGGCGTTGGTGTCGGTCTCCTGCTAAGCAATGCTTTAGAAAAGGCGGAGCGGCGCAGCGCCGGACTAGCCCTTCTCGCCGTGGGAGTGCTGACGACCGTTCCCATCTTGATGCGATTGCGTAATGAGTTGAAGTAGCGATCTTGCACGCCGCGCGGGTGCATGGCATAAACTCGCCCGCTATAATCGCATGCCAGTCGCCAAAGAACTCAGAACCAACCCCGCGCTGGAAGCCCAGGTTTTCTGGTATAAATACCGCAAAGAAATCGCGATCCTGCTTATGCTTGCGATTGTGGCAATCATCGCCATCGCAGGTTATCGCCTCTATCGGGATCGGCGCGAGGCTACCGCAGCGACGTTGTTTAGCGGGGCCAAAACGCCGGCGGCGTACGAGGAAGTGATCAATCGCTATGGCGACACCGCTGCTGCTGCCTCCGCCTATCTGTTGCTGGCGGATTCCGAGCGAAAACAGGCGAAGTATTCGGAAGCGAATGCAACGCTGCTAAAGTTTCTCGAAAAGTTTCCGCAGCGCGAACTAGCAAGCACAGCGCGAATGGCGATGGCGGCGAACCTGGAGGCGATGGGCCAACAGGACGAAGCTCTCGCAACTTACCAACAAATTGCATCGGCTAATGCTGGAAGTTTCAATGCCCCGATGGCGTTGATTGAGCAGGTGCACATCTTGCAGGAAAAAAACCGGATCGATGATGCCAGGCGCATCTGCGAGACGATCATGACACAGTATCGGGAGAGCTACGCGGCAATGGAAGCCAGCCAATTGCTGCGAACGTTCTTGAAATCGGCGAAGGCACAAACGCCATCACTCGTTACGCCATCTAAATTGGGTTCCCCGGCAAGCGCTACCGTTCCGCCAACGCTTAAGGTTTTGCCCACAGCGCCGCCTGCTCCGAGTTCTCCATCGCTTCCGCCCGGGAAACCCCCGGCCGCGCCGAGACCATGACCTGTAGCCGCGGTTGTTGGCCGCGGTTTACCGCTTTGCGAGAGCATCACACAAGTGGTTTGAGTAAACCTACAGCTTGTGCGAGATCCATCGTCGCCTGCGCGGCTCGGGATGACAGGCTTTAACGCTTCGAGAATTGGAAGCGTTTGCGCGCCCCAGGTTGACCGGATTTTTTGCGTTCTTTCATGCGCGGATCGCGTCGCAGCAAACCATCGGCTTTAAGCGTGGCGCGCAGATTGATATCTACTTGCAACAGGGCGCGCGAGATCGCGAGGCGCACGGCACCGGCCTGGCCAGTGGCTCCGCCACCGGTGGCGTTGATCGAAATGTCATAGGCGTTTGCCAGCTTCACTGTTTGCAACGGTTGCAACACCGTGTTCTGCAACGGCGCGGTCGGAAAATATTCTTCAAAGCTGCGGCCGTTGATGTCGATTTTGCCGCTGCCCGCAGTCATTCGCACACGCGCGACCGAAGTCTTGCGACGACCGGTGGCGACGATTTCCTGAGTTGATGCCATGATAATTTCTCCTAGCGCAATTTCACCGGTGCCGGCTGCTGCGCTGCGTGCGGGTGAGTATCGCCTCGATAGACTTTAAGTTTTCGGTAAACGGAGCGGCCAAGTCGATTGTGCGGAATCATTCCGCGCACCGCTCGCTCAATCAGCAATTCCGGATGCCGAACCCGTCGTGCGCCGACATTTTCCGATTTATGGCCGCCGACGTAACCGGAAAAGCTCATGAAAGTTTTCTGCTCTTCTTTTTTGCCGGTGATGCGAACTTTTTCGGCATTCACCACGATCACGAAATCGCCGGTATCGACGTGCGGGGTGAAGACACTTTTTTCTTTCCCCCGCAAAAGGTTTGCGGCCTTGACCGCGACACGGCCGAGAACCTGATCTTTCGCGTCGATGATCCACCATTTGCGTGGGACGTCGGCTGCTCTAGCTGAAAAGGTTTTCATCAGGGGCGGGAAAAGGCACGGAAACTACGGGCGAGCGCGAGAGGTGTCAACTTTGCTGACGGCCGAATCGACGTCGCGGTCGCGGCAGCGACAAAGGAGGATGGCACCTGGGATGCTTTCTAGAAATTATAATGCGTCTCGCCGTCCTTTTACCCATCGTTTATTCGCTCTTTGCCACGTTTTTGTTAGCTGCCGACCCAAGCTCGTCAGCCGCAATTCCCGATCATGTCACAGCCGCGGCAATCATCCACGAAATGAACCTGGCCCGACAAAATCCGGCGCTTTATGCGACGCTCCTCCAACAAAGGCGCCAGAATTATTCCGGTGGGGTTTGTTTGTTGCCGGGCAATATTCGCTTGCACACACACGAAGGTGTTCGCGCGCTGGATGACGCGATACGATTTTTGTATCGCGCGAAGCCGGAACCACCACTCGCGCTTTCGCCCGGTCTTTGTCTGGCTGCGGCTGATCATTGTCGCGAGCAGGCTGGCGGTGCAACGGGACATTACGGCAACCATGGCAGCGATCCCGGGAATCGAATGAGTCGCTATGGCGTGGTAAGCCAGGGCTGGGCGGAGAACATTGCGTATGGTCGCCATACTGCGCGTGAAATTGTGCTGGCGTTGATTGTCGACGACGGCGTGCGTGGTCGCGGCCATCGCAAAAACATTTTCAACCCAACTTACAATGTGGCTGGAGCAGCCTGCGGTTCGCACGCCAGATTCGGCAGCGTTTGCAGTATCGATTTCGCCAGTGGCTACGCGGAAAACAGATTAGTGCGCGCGGGAAGCGACGCACAGAATTCCTTCTAATTACCGATCTTTTTGTCGCTGACGGCGCACTTTTTCCAGAATCGGTTGCACCGAAGGATCAGCCTTGAGCAGTGCGTCGTGCAATTTGTCGCGAAACTCTTTACGCGCTGCCTCATACCGCTGCCGCGTGGCTGCCAACGCCGGATCACGCATTGCCGTGTCATGCGCCGTGCGCAATCTCGTCTGCTCATCCCTTGACAGCCCAGCAAAGCGTTCACGTCTGAAGTCAACCGTTCGTTGTCCTTGGGCAAACCCGACCGTTGGTAGGAAAACGGCGAGCAAAGCCGTGACCAAAACCAGACGTTTCATAACCGAGAAGTAAAACCCAAAAGCCCTGGCAAAGTTGCGGGCCAGATGATATTTGCTCTCCTCTAATTCCGGGGCAAATCGAAGAATCATTTTTCGTCCTTCGATCTTAGTTAATACCATTCGAAATTATGACAAAAGCTGAAAAAACCGCCATCTCGCCTACCCGGGAAGAGGATTTCCCGGAGTGGTATCAACAGGCCATTCGAGCGGCGGAGCTGGCCGAGCCTTCCGATGTACGCGGCTGCATGGTTATCCGCCCATGGGGTTTCGGCATTTGGGAAAACATGCAGCGGCAACTAGACGCCATGTTTCGCGCGACCGGACATCGTAATGCTTATTTTCCGCTCTTTATTCCCCTGAGCTATTTCGCGAAGGAAGCTGAACACGTCGAGGGCTTCGCCAAGGAATGCGCGATCGTGACTCATTCACGGCTTGAGGTCGATGCCGAAGGGAAAATGAAACCGGCCAGTCCCTTGAACGAACCGCTGGTGGTTAGGCCAACGAGCGAGACGATTATCGGCGCGAGTTACGCCAAGTGGGTCCAGTCGTATCGCGACCTGCCAATTCTCCTCAACCAATGGTGCAACGTGGTGCGATGGGAGATGCGGCCGCGGCTGTTTTTGCGCACAACGGAGTTCCTCTGGCAGGAAGGCCATACCGTGCACGAAACCGAAGCCGAAGCGCGCGAAGAAACTCAGCGCATGCTCGGTGTTTACGAAACGTTTGCGCGCGATCATTGCGCCATCCCGGTTTTTGCCGGCGAAAAATCGGAGAGCGAAAAATTTCCCGGCGCCGTGCAAACAATGACGATCGAAGCGATGGTGCAGGACCGAAAGGCGATCCAGGCCGGCACTTCACATTTTCTCGGGCAAAATTTTGCGCGGGCGAGCGGGATCCAATTCCAAAGCCGCGAAGGCAAACAAGAGTTTGGGTGGACGACGAGCTGGGGCATGACCACGCGCATGGTCGGCACGGTGGTGATGGCGCATGGCGACGACGATGGAATCATTTTGCCGCCGCGAATCGCACCAACCCAGATTGTGATCTTACCGATCACGCCGAAGGAAGAAACGCGGAGCCAGGTATTGGAAGCTTGTGACAAACTCGCGGCCCGGCTTCGCGCAAATAAATACGCCGATCTCGCGCTTGAGGTGGAAATAGATCGACGCCAATTCGGTGGCGGAGTGAGAAATTGGGAATGGATCAAGAAGGGCGTTCCAATACGAATTGAGCTTGGTCCGCGCGACCTGGAAAAAAATTCGGTGACGGTAAGCCGACGCGATCAGTCAGTGAAAGAGAAGCAGGCCATGGCAACGAACGAATTCGTTTCCCGCGCCTCGGAGATTCTCGGATCGATCCAACAAAATCTTTACCAGCGGGCGCTGAAATTTCGCGATGCCAATACCCGCACCATCGACAACAAGGAAGAGTTTTACGCCTTCTTCACGCCGAAGAATCCGGCGAAACCGGAAATTCACGGTGGCTTTGCTTTGGCGCATTGGAACGGCTCGCGTGAAATCGAGGAAAAAATCAAAAACGACCTCAAAGCCACTATCCGGTGCATTCCATCATCCGATTCTGAACCCGGGCGCTGCATTTTCACAGGCCAGGCGAGTAAAAAAAGAGTAGTATGGTCCAAAGCTTATTAGCGGGTTTGTTGACGCCGGTAAAGGCGTTGTTTTACCATTGTTTATGAGCAATGACCTCACACTCTACAGTCGCGCTATGTGCTCGTGGTGCATCGACGCAAAGGATTTTCTGCAAGCGCGCGGCTACAAATTCGTTGAGGTCGATGTTGGGCGGAATCGTGTCGCCTACAAAGAGATGAAGGAACTTTCCGATCAAAGTTATGTCCCGACGCTGGTAGCCGGCCAAGAAGTGCTGGCAAATTTCGATGTCGATCAGCTCGAGAAATTCTTAGACGAGCATCAAATCGAACCGTAAATGCTGTTCGGGCTTCTTCTCACCCTCGGCGTCGCTGTTCTCAGTGTCGCCTTGCGCAGTTATCAAACTACATTCGCGCAAAAACTCGGTGCCCTTGGAGTCCTGATCGCGTCATTTCTGGCCGTTTATTTCATTACCGGAAATGCCGCCTGGGGGGTGGCGGGGGCGGCCAGCTGGCTTTTTCTGCCGTGGCTGGAGATCCTCACCCGCATTCGCACTTTGAGGCTGCCCAAAGAAAAACGTTTGCGACCTAAAAACCCGCCCTCCAACAGCCTGTTTCCCGCCCTCGACGAGATCAGCCGGGAAATCGAAAATGAAGGCTTCGCCCACGTTAATGACGCCGGCTGGGACTGGGAAGACTACCGGCAATTTTTCAGATTATTCTATAAGACCGACGATCGCGCTCAGGCCACGATCTGCCTGAACGAACAGCATGATCTTTCCTTTTATTACTTGCGCATTTCCTCCCGCGCGAAGGACGGCATCGTCTGGACGACGTGGAATTACCCCTTGTCTTACGGGTTGAAGTTAACGCCGCAATTTCGAATTAATCGCCAACGGCCGGACCAGACATTTTGGCAGCTTTATCAAAGCCACCGCGAATTTTTGCGAAATCATTCCGTTGAAACAACTTCGCTCGACCCTCTCGATGAAGAACGAATGCAAACCGACATTGAAAATGATTTGCGCGACCAGATTGCGCACAATGTTCGGGCGGGGGTACTCAAGCCGGCAGCGGATGACGAAGTGAAATACTCCTGGCGCGGCATGATCTATCTCTGGTGCCAGTTCCTGCTCGATTTGATGCGGTTGTAACTCTTCCTCTTAATCTTCGTTCCAGAGAGAAAGAGGGCTCACACTTTCATGATCTCAGCTTCTTTGCGTGCGAGGTGATCATCGATCGATTTTACAAAGCGATCCGTCAATTTTTGCACCTCGCTTTCCGTGTCGCGCATCCCATCTTCGGTCAGGCCACCCGAGGCTTTCAGCTTTTTCGCTTCATCCAGCGCAGCGCGCCGGTTCGCGCGCACGCGCACTCGCGCTTCCTCCGCCATCTTGCCCAGTGAACGGACCAGATCCTTGCGGCGTTCCTCTGACAACTCCGGAACGGGCAGACGAATGATTTTCCCATCGACCGATGGGGTTATGCCGATGCGCGATTCGTTGAGTGCTTTTTCGATGTCGCGGACGGTTCCGGCGTCGAATGGTTGCACCACGAGTAAGCGCGGTTCGGGCGTGGTGATGAGAGCAAGCTGTTTGAGTTTCATGGCCGAGCCGTAAGCCTGCACATCCACATTCTCGACCAGGGCCGGCGATGCTTTCCCAGTCCGCACCGCCGCGAATTCGTGCACCATGAAATCGACACTTTTTTCCATTGCCATTTCGGCTTCGAGAAGAATGTCGTCGGCGCTCATGAAAAGATTTTGACGCGGCCGTATTCTAATCGCAAACCAGGGTGCCGATTTTTCGCCCCAGCACCGCGTCGCGAATATTGTCTGGCTCGTTCATGTTAAAAATGACGATGGGAATTTTGTTGTCCATGCACAAACTAAAAGCGGTCGAATCCATCACCTGCAACCGCTTGCTCAGGGCTTCGGTGTAGCTGACTTGTTCGTAGCGCTTCGCATTCGGATTTTTATTCGGATCGGAATCATAAACGCCATCGACCTTCGTTGCCTTCAGAAGTACTTCCGCCCCAATCTCGCTCGCGCGCAGCGCCGCGGTGGTATCAGTGGAAAAATAGGGATTGCCGGTGCCGGCGACGAAAATGACGACGCGTCCGAGTTCGAGGTGACGAATGGCGCGTCCGCGAATGAAAGGCTCCGCCACGTTTTTCATTTCAATCGCGGTTTGCACTCGTGTCTCCACGCCGATTTGGGCGCAGGCACTTTGCAAGGCCAGGCCATTGATCACGGTCGCGAGCATTCCCATGTAATCAGCGGTGGTGCGGTCCATTCCGCGATGTGCCGCGGAAGTTCCGCGCCAGATGTTGCCTCCACCGATCACGACACCGACCTGCACGTCGAGATCGCGCACTTCCTTAATTCGCTCCGCGATGGCGAGGACGATCTGCGGCGAAATATTTTCCCGCGCAGCGGGGACCTGAAGCGCTTCGCCGCTCAATTTAAGAACGATGCGTTGATAAGCGGCGGCTTCCGTCTGCATGGGGCGTCAAGATGCCGCAACGTGCGGGTAATGAAAACAAAAATGCGATGTCTGTAGCCGCGGTCGCTGGCCGCGGCTTGGGCAGCCGCTGATGGGGAGAAGGGCCGTGGCCCGCGACGACGGCTACAACTGAGCGATCCGGGAATGCCCACGCAAAAATTCCGCCGCGCTCATTCGCCTTTTTCCCTCAAGCTGAACTTCGCCTAATGACAACGCGCCTTCTCCGGCAGCGACAATTAATTCATTTTCTATTTGCGAAATTTCGCCGGGCTTGCCCTTACGATTGGCAGTCGTCGCGCTAAAAATTTTCAAATGGCGATGATCAATTTCCATGAACGCGCCCGGCCGCGGATCGAATGCACGGATTTTTCGTTCGATTGTTTCGGCGGATTCGCTCCAATCGATCCGGCCATGTTTGCGCTCGAGCTTGGACGCGTAAGTGGCGAACTCGTTTTCTTGTGGAAGGCGAGGGGCCTTTTCTTTGTCGAGCAACAAGATCGCCTCAGCCAATGCTTCGGGTGCAATTTGGGCCAGCTTGTCGTGCAAGGAGCCGCCGGTCTCATTAGACGCGAGCGCAATTTTTCTCTGAAGCAGGATGTCACCGGTATCGAGCCCTTCATCCATATACATGACCGTGATTCCGGTTTCGCGATCGCCCGCCGCGATCGCGGCCTGGATTGGCGCCGCACCACGCCAACGCGGCAAGAGCGAGGCGTGCAAATTCAGGCAGGCAACCCGCGGAGTTTCGAGAACGCCGCGCGGAAGAATTTGTCCGTAAGCCATCACCACAATCACATCCGGTTTCAGCGCGCGAATTGCGTGAACGGATTCCAGACTTTTGATCCGATCCGGCTGCAATACCGGCAGGTCAAGACCCAGATTTTGCACCGCTTGTTTGGGCGAGGGCGACGTGAGCTTTTGGTCACGTCCGGCTGGCTTATCAGGTTGAGTGACTACGCCGACCAACTTGTGCTCAGGCCAATTGGAGAGCATCCGGAGTGTCGGCAGGCCGATTTCGCCAGTGCCGATAAAGAGGATCCGCATTCTTGTTAGGAATGCGGGGAGCTTGAAACTCGCCTTCCTCGGCGCGCCTGTTGCGCCGCGATCGATTGCGCCATCATTTTTTCACCCGCCGTGACTTCGCGTGATCCGACCGAAGAAGCGCAACCGGTACAGAGATAATCGTAAAGTTCTTTGTCAGGCAAAACTAGCAGGAGCCGTTCGCGCACCGGCATGGTCGCTTTGCATTTGTCGCAATAAAGACTGGAAGCGGTAAAGTTTTCAAACTGATTCATTTCGATGCCCATCGACGCCATTTACGCTGGCGAGGATGTCGAACAAAACCTTCGCGGGTGGCTGCATTGCGTCAACCACGGTAATGCAATTCTTCGGATAGTAGGTTAATACCGGACGCGATTCTTTTTCGTAAATGTCGAGCCGTTTTTGGATCACCGACTCGTTGGCGTCGTCGAGTCGGTTATCTTTCAGCGCGCGTTTCTTCAATCGCACGAACAAGGTTTCGCGGTTTGGACAGGCGAGATGAAAGACTTTTTCCACGTCGATCATTTGCTCCATGATTTTTGCCTGGTTCACATTTCGTGGAATCCCATCGAGCACGAGAGTGTCGATGTCCGGCTTGAATTTGTGAGCGTCGACGGCGGCGTCGATCGCTTCTTTCCAAAGCTCGACCGTGATTTCGTCGGGTACGAGCTGGCCTTTGCTGGAATATTCGAGAAAAGCTTTGCCGACCTCGGTCCGGGTGTCGATTGAGCGGAAAACATCGCCACAGGGACAATGGAAAAAACGGGGGATACTGCCGAGCGTTTTACCCTGTGTGCCTTTGCCGCTGCCTGGCGCGCCAAAGAGAATGAACGTCTTGTATTTCATGAGCGGACCTTTCTTTTATAAAACAAACAGCACAATTTGGGCAACAATTGTCCCGTACTCCTTGGTCATCCCGAGCTACGTCGAGGGATCCCGTTGCGCTACCTTAAAGCTTACTTCGCCGCCGCCGGATCGACGTTCACTCGCCGTCCCGCCCGATCGAAGCGCACATTCCCATCGACCAACGCAAAAATGGTGTAGTCGCGACCAAGTCCGACATTCTTCCCCGGCAACAATTTTGTTCCCCGTTGCCGGACGATAATGTTACCGGCGACAACTAGCTCGCTCCCAAATTTCTTCACGCCCAGTCGTTTGCTGACGCTGTCGCGCCCGTTCTTTACGCTGCCTTGTCCTTTTTTGTGAGCCATTCTTGATCCTATTCCGCTTCTTTTTTCGCGCTCTTCTTTCCGCCGACGCTGATGGATTTAATTTTCAGCCTGGTCAGCTTGCGCCGATGCCCTACCGTGCGGTGATAACCTTTTCGTCGTCGAAATTTGTAGGCGACGACCTTTTTATCTTTGCGTTGCTCCACCACTTC
>QHQU01000191.1 GCA_003219925.1 Verrucomicrobiota bacterium | reverse complement strand
CCCGACGGCACGGTGAAGTTGCAAGGAACCAGCTACTTCATGTTTTTCGTTTGGGTAATGCTGGGTACCGCAGTGCTATTTGCCATCGTCACTCCGTTTTACAAAGGCCGTACCTACTTGCAGGATCAGGCGGATGCTCCTCCTGCGGCTGAACTGGCGGTTGGATTTGTAGTCCAGCCGGAGGCGTAGCAGCCGCCGCCTCTTTTGTCATGTCGAGCGAATATGCCAGTCCGGCTCGGACCGCGACATCTCTTACTGTTCTTCTGCTAAAAATCAGAGATTCCTCGACTGCGCTCGGAATGACAAAGAAAGCGCTCTCGCCAGACAAATCTGCTTTGTGGCGGCCGCTTTCGTCGCTCGGTGTCAGGCGCCACAAAAACCGATTATGAACAAAACTAAAGCTCTCTTTGTATTAGTCCCGTTAATTATGCCGCTCGCGAATCTTCGAGCTACTCCGCAGGATGATCAATTCCAACGCATCGCGCATGACTACATCGAGGGATTCCTAACTAGCAATCCTGAATATGCTACGGAATTGGGCGACCATCGCTTCGATGACAAGCTCACTGATTACTCCGCAGAAACGCGCGCTCAGGAACTGGCACGCGCCAGGCAGACGCGGCAGCAGCTTGAAGCATTCAACGAGCTTTCTCAGCTGACCGGCGCAAACAGAGTCGATATTCGCCTGCTCAGGGACAACGTCGACAACGAAATTTTCGACATCGAAGAACTGAGGGAATGGGAATGGAACCCGCTGGTTTACAATCAAAGTCTGGCCAATAGTATCTATTTGCTGGTGGCGCGCGATTTCGCGCCGGCGGAGCAGCGCATTCCGAATCTGCGGAAACGCCTGGAAGGAATTCCCGCAGTCATCGCCCAAGCCAAGGCGAACTTAAAACACTCACCCAAAATCTATACCGAGACTGCGATCGAGCAGACCCAGGGCGCAATCTCATTGGTGCGGGAAGGTCTTTCGCCCTTGCTTAATCAGGCACCGCAGGCGGCGAAGGATCTCGGACCAATCCAGGAAAAAACGGCCAAGGCACTGGAAGATTACAAAACATGGTTGCAAAAAGATTTGCTCCCGCGCTCTGACGGTGATTTTCGCCTCGGCGCTGATAAGTTCCGCAAGAAACTGCGCTTCGCTCTGGCTTCCGATCTATCGATGGAAGAGATCATGCAGCGCGCCCAGGCTGATTTGGCGCAAACCCAAAAGGCGATCTACGAGACCGCGCTCCCACTTTACAAGAAATATTTCCCGAATGCGGGCAAAGCCACGTTAGAAGACAAAAAGAAAGTCACGGCTGCCGTCCTGGACAAGCTGGGTGAGCAGCATCCCGACGACAATACCATCGTTAGCTACGCGCAAAAAATTGTGCGGGAAGCGACCGACTTCACCAAACAGCACGACGTGGTTACGGTGCCGGAGAAGCCGCTTGAGGTCATCGTTATGCCAGAGTTCAAGCGCGGGCAGGGGATTGCCTATTGCGATTCTCCGGGGCCGCTGGAGCATAATGGCAAAACATTTTTCGCGGTCGAACCGACCCCGAAAGATTGGAGCGCTCAGCGCAAAGAATCATTCTTCAGGGAATACAACAATTACATGTGCCGCGACCTGACCGTGCATGAAGCGATGCCGGGACATTATTTGCAACTGGCTCATGCCAACGAATTCCGCGCGCCCACTCTGGTTCGCGCCGTTTTTCGGAGTGGAACTTTCATCGAAGGCTGGGCCGTTTATTGCGAACAAATGATGGCAGAGCTGGGCTATGGCGGGCCAGAAGTGAAAATGCAACAGTTGAAAATGCGATTGCGCGTGATTTGCAACGCCATCATCGATCAAGGGATCCACGCTAAAAACATGAGCGAAAAGGAAGCGATGGATTTGATGATGAAAGAAGGTTTCCAGCAGGAAGGCGAAGCCGTCGCCAAATGGAAGCGCGCTCGGCTTAGCTCGGCGCAACTATCGACCTATTTCGTCGGTGTGGCCGAGCACCTTGACTTGCGCGATCGTGCCAAAGCCAGAGATGGCACAGCCTTCAACCTCAAGAACTACAACGACGCCGTCATCTCCTTTGGCAGCCCGCCGGCGAAATATGTCCGGGAATTGATGGGGTTGTAGCGGCCGAAACAAGGAGCGGCGGTTTCTAAACCGCCGTTTTACTTAGTCGGCGACTGGGAAGGCGCCGCTCCTTGGTTCGCCACTCCGTGATTTAGCGTGACAAAGCTCGCTGTTCCGAAATCATGAATTCATGACCTTCAACAAAAACGTCGGAATGCTGTTACTCGCGGTCTATTTGATTCTTGTAGGTTTCATCGGAGTTTTCGGATTCTATTTTGGCGTCATTCCAGGAATCATCGCGCTTCTCGCCGGCATCTTCATCATTCTCGGGCGCTAACCTCAAGGAACGGCGGTTTCCAAACCGCCGATTAATTTAAGGGCAATCTGAAGACTGCCCATCCCTGAATCGGCGAATAAAAGACGGCCCTTCCTTGAAGACTGTCATTCCGAGCGAAAATGCCGGCCGGCTCGGACCGAGGCATCTCGTCGCGTTACCTAGCCTTCGTCACGACATTCCTCGACCCCATTCGACTTCGCTCAGGGCTGGCTTTCGCTCGGAATAACGACAATTTGTGGGATGCGTAATCTCGCCACTTGGATGCGGCGCTCGGACGAGAAATACTTCGCGCCTTTCCTGTCGCGTTATTCAGAGGTGAAAGTGTGGAATGCGGCTAAGCGCAAAGTTCCCTTCGAAAAATTGCACGGGTTATTGCTAACCGGCGGACCCGATGTTGCTCCCGAGTTCTTGAACCAGCCCGTTCCCGATCCATCGGTGATCGAAAAGGATGTGAATCCCGATCGGGATCGCTGGGAGCTCAACGCCATCAAGCATGCGGTCGAACGCGGGCTTCCGATTTTCGCGATCTGCAAAGGATTGCAAACTCTCAATGTCGCGCTCGGCGGGACCCTTCATCTCGACATCGCCGGCCATAACCTGCCGGAGCAGAAGACGCACGACATCCAACCGTTGCGATCTGATCGCGGCACGCGTCATCGCTTTGAAAAAGTGAATAGCTCACATCATCAGGCAATCGATAAACTGGGCGCCGGTCTCGAAGTGGAGTCTTGGTGCGCAACCGATGACATCGTCGAGCAGGTAAGACTGCGCGACTATCCCTTCGCTCTCGGAGTGCAGTACCATCCTGAACGGGGACAGATTTATGATGAGTTGTTCGATGATTTTATCTCGCAGATGCGAGACGTTAAATCGTTGAATCGCGAACCGTGAATCGAGAATCGTTATCGTTAATCTAATCCTCGATGTAACGATGTGACGATTTGCGAGTCACGTCCCCGACCATGTCCGCTCCGCAAAACACCATCGCCATTGTCTATGATTACGACCAAACACTGAGTCCGAGCTACATGCAGGACGAGGTGGTGTTTCCGGCGTTTGGAATTAACAGCGAGATTTTCTGGCGGCGTTGTTCCGAACTAGTGCGCGACCATGGCTACGACAACGAGCTCGCCTACATGAAGGTCCTGCTCGATCAGCTCGGGATGGATCGGCCGACCAATGACGAACTCAAAAAACTGGGGGCGAATCTTAACTTCTACAAAGGTCTGCCGGAAATGTTTGAAGAGTTTCGCGGCGGCGAAGGTTTGCTCACTGCCGAGCATACCGCCCACGGCATCACCGTCGAACATTACATCATTTCATCGGGCATGAAGGTATTGATCGATGGCAGCAGGCTCGCGCCTTATGTGCGTGCTATTTTCGGTTGCGAATTCGCCACTGATCCCGAAGGTCGCATTACTTT
>QHQU01000190.1 GCA_003219925.1 Verrucomicrobiota bacterium | reverse complement strand
CTTGCAACTGACGAATGCGTCGCCGGCAGTAAAGACGGGGCGCTCGTCCAACGGCGCAGCGGTCACCAAATGTGTCTTGCGATATTTGGCCAGAATATTTCCGCCCGCATCGATGAAAACCTGGCTGTTATGGATGCGCGGACCGTCGCGATCCGAGACGCCAGTGATGACCGCAAGCGAAAGTTGCCTTGCCATTTTTTGGAGCCGCGGCACAGCCCTTTCATTCCAGGCAGTTGCGTGCTTCTGAACCATCGGCATCGAATAGCCGGTGTCGATCATTTCAGGAAAGACGATCATTTCTGTGCCGTTGTCTTTCGCACGTGCTGCGAAATCGTGAATCGTGCCCAGATTCGCCTCCAGATCGCCCGGCGCGCAAGCGATTTGGGCAGCGGCGATTTTCATGATTACGATGCCGATCTTAGCACGCCTGGGAACATAGGCATTCTGCCTCTGCGCCCGGCGGGGTTGTAACGCGCTGCGCAATGTGCTGCAGCGGGGTGCAACTCGGCTGGGCGCACAGACTAGAAGTCTATGTCCCTAGCGCAAGGTTTTGTCCAGCCGGCCAATCTTCAACGTTTCCGGCCACCATTTCGCAACGCCGAGGACGACAAGAATAGTCCCGATTCCACCACCGACGACCGAGACGACTGGGCCAAACAACGCGGCGGTTAAACCCGATTCGAGCGCACCGAACTCGTTCGAAGTGCCGATGAAGATGTTGTTCACGGCGGAAACGCGGCCGCGCATTTCATCGGGCGTGACCAGTTGCACAATGGTACCGCGAATAATCACGCTCACGCTATCGAAGGCGCCGATCAAAAAGAGCATGGCGAGGGAAAACCAAAACACGCGTGACAATCCGAACAGAACGGTGGCGATTCCAAAACCCGTGACGCACCAGAGCAAATTGCGACCAGCGCATTTCATCGGCGGAAAATAAGCAACCAGCAGCGCCGTACCGAAGGCACCGACGGCTGGCATGGCGCGCATCCAACCGAGCCCAATCGCACCGACGTGCAGAATTTGATCGGCAAACATCGGCAATAAGGCGGTCGCGCCTCCGAGTAAAACCGCGAACAAGTCGAGCGTGATGGTTGCGAGAATAACGTGTTTGCTCAAAACAAAACGCATTCCCGCCTGCAAACTGCGCCAGGTATTTTGTTCTTCGCGTTTTTCCCGGTCCGGCGCGCGTGGAATCGGCAGCACGAGAAGGAAAAAGAGAAACGAGCAGATGGCGTCGATAACATAAACACAGGAAAAACTAATATGCGCGACGATGAACCCGCTAATGGCAGGGCCGGCGACCGAGCCGATCTGAAAGACGCTGTTGTTCCAGGTGACCGCGTTAGCAAAAGCGTCGCGCGGCACCAGCGTCGGAAAAAATGAACTGCGCGCGGCCCAGGCAAAGGTTCGGGCCGTTCCCGAAACAAAAAGCAAAAGATAAATCAACGGGACCGAGAAATCGTCGAAGTGAAAGCTGGATTGATGGCGCTCAAAAATTCCGGCGATCCCGCGCAATAGATTGTTGCCGTGCTGTAAAATCGGCCACGCCGGAATGGCAAGATGCTTCCAGGAAACGATGGCGAGCCCAGCAGATGCGATCGCGCTGAAAAACTGCGCAACCATGATGATATGTTTGCGGCTGTATTTATCCGCCAAATGTCCGGCGGGCAGCGAAAGGCAAACGACCGGAATGGCGAGCACCAGACCAACCAAACCGAGCGCGGTGGCGGAATGTGTGCGCCGGTAAATCTCCCATTCCACCGCTACGGCCAACATCTGACGTCCGACGATGGCGAGAAGATTTCCCGTCATATAGAGATTGAAGTTGGCAAAGCGAAAGGCGGCATAGGGATCGTGCGACGGCAGAGCGACGGACCGAATGGCCGGCGGTGCTTCGTCTTGATTCATGAAAATGCGCGTGCGGAACGCGCTCGCGAGAGGCTAGCGTCGGGTGTTCGTGTGGCAAGCGAGGTGTGAAACAAGGAAGAGCGCGGGCACCACCCAATAAGTGTCATCCCGAGCGCAAGCGAGGGACCTCACCAAAACTCGTGAATCACACAAGCTAACTTGGGCACTCAACCGTGTACTCGTGAGGTCCCTCGCCGTCTGCGCGGTTCGGGATGACACATGCTATGTTCCAAATGAAGGTCGGTCGTCAAATTGATTTCGCCGGCAATGAGTTGAAGAATTCGCGCGAGCCATTTCTGACTAGTTAGAGATTCCTCGACTCTGCTCGGAATGACAGATGTGAGTACTTGCCATTAGCGATGACGCCGAGTAGTTGCAAGCAATGACGCCGGTCTATTCCCGCACCAATCCGTTTCCCGGCAAAATGGTCGTCAATCGACGGCTGAATGAAGGGAATCGGAACAAGGAAACACGGCACCACGAAATTTCGCTCGCCGGTTCCCGGATGAGCTTTGAGCCGGGTGATTCGATGGCGGTCTGCGCGTCGAACGATCCGCCGCTAGTGGAAGAGATTATTCGTGCCCTCGGTGCCACTGGGGATGAGATCGTGCCAGCGGGAAAAAACGAAACGGCGCCGTTGCGTCAAGCCTTGCTGCGGAACTACTCCATCACCACACCGACGCCGAAGTTCTTGAAAGCGATCGTCGAGCGGGCCTCGGCCGCGCCTTTGCTAGAGGAATTGCTTCGTCCCGACCATAAACACGATCTTCAAGTTTATCTTTGGGGGATGGAGGTGATCGACTTTCTCCTGCAGCATCCTTCGGCGAAATTTAGCCCCGAGGAATTTGTCGGCCTGCTAACGAAATTACAGCCTCGGCTTTACTCAGTCGCGAGTTGTTTGCGGGTCTATCCCGATTCCGTCCACTTCATCGTCGATGTCATTCGCTACGAATCGCACGGACGCCTTCGCAAAGGTGTGGCTTCGACCTTCCTGGCTGAGCGCTGCAATGATCAGCCTGTCCCGGTTTTCCCCAGCGTGGCCAAGCATTTTCATCTACCGGAGGGTGATGTCGACGTTATTATGGTTGGGCCTGGGACCGGGATCGCGCCCTTCCGGGCCTTTTTGCAGGAGCGTCGCGCGCTCGGCGCGCGCGGACGTAACTGGCTCTTCTTCGGCGCCCAGCGTTCCAGCTATGACTACTATTATGGCGAGGAGTTCGAGGAACTAAAGAAACAGAATTTTCTTACTCATCTGCACTGCGCCTTTTCGCGCGATAAGGAGCATAAGGTTTATGTGCAACATCGGATGCAGGAGAACGCCGCCGAATTATGGCGCTGGCTCGACGCCGGAGCGTATTTTTACGTTTGCGGT
>QHQU01000129.1 GCA_003219925.1 Verrucomicrobiota bacterium | reverse complement strand
TCCTGCCCGGGAGTTGCCAGTCAGACAGTAGGAAAGGCGTGGCCTATTTCTCGAGGTAGCGATTGAGCGCGGCCCTCAGTTCAGTCCGTGCGCGGAATAACAGGCTTTTTACCGCTGCCACCGTAAGTCCGAGGATTTCCCCGATTTCCTCATAACTCTTACCTTCGTAACGTCGCAGGACCACCGCCATTCGCTGCTTCTCCGGCAAAGCGCGAATTGCCTTTTCAATCGCCTCTTGCAGCTCGGCCTCGAGCAATTCTTCGTCCGGCACATGTCGCGCCGGGTCGGTCAGGGCCAGCGCCTCTTCGCCTTCGTGGACGTCGAGGGCGTCGCCGGGATGGCGTTTGCGGCGCCGGGCTTCATTGAAAACGAGATTGCGTGTGATCGTTAACAGCCAGGTGGTGAATTTTGCTGTCGGCCGGTAGCGGGGAGCGCCCTTCCAAACTCGAATAAAAACCTGCTGGGCTACGTCTTCCACTTCTGAATTATTGCCCAGCATTCGCCCCACCGTACCGATCACCAACGCCTGATGACGCTCGATTAGGCGTTCAAAGGCGACGGTATCGCCGCGTGCCACTTCCGCCATCAAGGCAGTATCGTCAATATCCTCAGCCCGTTGCTCCGACATGAGAAAAGGACGACGGAAACGCGCTCATGCTTATTCGTTAAACCCAGAAAAGACTTCGGGGTCGAAGCGGGTCCGCGGTCGTTTTGGTTGCATCAATTTCTCGAACCATGCATCATTTAGCTGCGCTTTACGCGTATCAATTTGCGAATGAATCACCGCTTAATTCCAGATGCGCTTCGGCCCATTGCAGAAAAAATCGAAAGCCAGGAACGCATCAGCGACGCCGATGCGATGGCTTTATATCAATCCAGCGATCTCAATGCGCTGGGGATGATGGCCAATTTCGTGCGCGAACGAAAGAACGGCAATTATGCCAGCTACATTCATAACCGTTATATCAACTACTCCAACATCTGCGTTCTTTCGTGCCAGTTCTGCGCCTTCGCTGCCAGGAAGCGCGATCCCCACGCTTTTGAATATGCGATTGAGGAGATCATTCGCGTCGTTAAAGAAGCTCTTCCTCTCGGGATCACTGAAGTGCATATGGTTGGCGGGCTGCATCCGACGCTGAAAAAAGACTGGTATCTCGACTTGTTACGTGAGCTACGCGCGCTCGATCCAGACCTACATATCAAGGCTTTCACCGCTATCGAAGTGCGTCACCTTGCTCAGCGCATCTTTCGCCTCCCGATTCGAGAAATGCTGGAGCTTTTGCGCGAGCACGGTCTCGGTTCGATTACCGGCGGCGGTGCGGAAATTTTCGATCCCGTGGTGCGCGATACCATTTGTCGGGGCAAAGAAACCGCTGCCGAATGGCTGGACGTTCATCGCACCTGGCACGAACTGGGTGGGCGGAGCACCTGCACGATGCTTTACGGCCACATCGAGACCCTCGCGCATCGGGTGGATCATTTGAGTCAGTTGCGCCGGCTGCAGGATGAGACTGGCGGGTTTACCGGTTTTGTTCCATTCGCCTTCGAACCGCAGACCACGATTCTGGCCCACATCAAGGCTGCCTCAGCCATCGAACAACTTCGCAATCTCGCTATCAGCCGTATTTACCTCGATAATATCGACCATCTTACCGCGTATTGGGTGAGCACTGGCTTGCCGCTGGCGCAGGTCTCTCTCAGCTATGGTGTGGACGATTTACACGGCACAATTCTGGAGGAAAAGATTTTCCACATGGCCGGCGCGACCACCCCTCAGCAACAAACCGTGGCCGCGCTCGAGCACGCCATCCGTGAAGCCGGCCGCGAACCGATCCAGCGCGACAGTTATTACCGACGTGTCGTTTCATCCCAAAATCGCTCGGCCACCGGTGTCCGATCGGCGGACGCGGAACTCGCCTGCGTCTAATTAGGGCGCAATCCCTTTCACCCGCGACAAATGCTGCGCATTGGCTGCGTTAAATATCTTAATGCTCGCCCGCTGATTTATGGCTGGTCCGGCGCGGTTGATTTCGATGATCCGGCTGCCCTTTGCCGAAAACTTCAGCATGGGGATCTCGATGTTGCGTTGGTCTCCAGCTTGGAATATTTGCGACGGCCGATCTACCGAATCGTTGATGGAGTTTCAATTTCCGCCCATGGCGCGGTCTACAGCGTCATCGTCGCGCACAATGAAGATCTTTCGCGCGCACAGGAAATCGACATTGATCCTGCCTCGGAAACGTCTGTGGCACTGTTGCGCTGTCTCCTTGATCAACGTGATCTAAATCCGCGTCTGGTTCGGAACACAGACTTACAGTCTGTGCGCCCAGCGGAGTTGCACTCCGCTGAATCCGAGACAGCGGACAAAATGTCCGCTGGGCGCACAGGCCAACGGCCTGTGTTCCGCCCTTTTGATGAACAGGGCGAACTGCAGCGCAGCCGTCGCAACCTTCCCCATTGGGAACAAGTGGGGGCGACGTATTTCGTCACCTTTCGTCTCGCGGATGCAGTTCCAGCATCGTTAGCGAGTCAATGGCGGGACGAATTACAAAACTGGCGCCGGTTCCATCCTGAACCTTTGGATGAGGAAGCGAGAAAAGAATATCGACGGCGATTCCTCCAAGTCCGGGAGGATTGGCTTGATCAGGGCCATGGCAGTTGTCTTCTACGAGAGCCAAAGGCAGCAGCGGTCGTAGCCGAAGCTCTGCGGCATTTCGATTCACAGCGCTACCATCTCGATGCGTTCGTGATCATGCCGAACCACGTGCACGCGCTTGTGCAGCCGTTGCCGGGTCACTCTCTCAAAGAGATTTTACGCTCGTGGAAGAGCTATAGCGCGCGTCAAATTAACAAGACGCTGGGACGTAGCGGGAGCGTCTGGATGGAAGAGAGTTTCGATCGAATCGTACGGGATTGGAATGCGCTCATAAAATGCCGGGACTATATCGCCCGCAATCCGGAAAAAGCGCATTTGTGCACTGGCGCCTTCGTTCTCTCGCTCGATGAAAAGCTGCGGAACACAGACTTACAGTCTGTGCGCCCAGCGGAGTTGCACTCCGCTGAATCCGAGACAGCGGACAGCATGTCTTCTGGGCGCACAGGCCAACGGCCTGTGTTCCGGCTGCTCATCGGTGACCAGGCGATTCGTTTTCGCGCAGAGCATGGCGAGCGCTATCACTATTGGGACCTGGCGGAAGCTTGGACGAAAATGACATCGCTTCCATTTGCCTTCGCCTTTTGGTTAATTCGCCCGGAAATCGAAAACGCAAAAGAGATCGCAGATAAACTGCGCGCGCTTCGTGACCACAACATCGCCAGCATCGATGAGCTCGCTCTTTCCCAATCGGAAGTATCTCCGACGTTCTGCCGGAAATATTATCGGGAGCACCTTTTCTTTGATTTCGGTGAACGCGAGAAAGCCGGGCTGCGTGAATTTCATCGTCGTTGTCTTCTGAACAAAATCGATGTTGCTCCAGATTTGCGGTTAAATCTGGTGTGAAAAGCGAGGTTCGCATTGGCATTTCCGGTTGGAATTATGCCGGCTGGCGTGGCGTGTTTTATCCAAAGGGATGGCCACATCGACGCGAACTGGAATTCGCCTCCCGCGCATTCAATTCCATTGAGCTCAACGGATCTTTTTATTCGCTGCAACGACCGACGAGCTATCGGCACTGGTACGAGGAAACGCCGGCAAATTTTCTCTTTAGCGTCAAAGGCGCGCGTTTCATCACCCACATGAAAAAATTGCGTGAGGTTGAAGTGCCGTTGGCGAATTTCTTTGCTTCCGGCGTTCTCGCGCTTGAGGAAAAACTGGGCCCGATTCTCTGGCAATTTCCACCGAACTTTGGTTGGAACGAAAAACGTTTCCGGGAATTTTTTCAATTACTGCCAAAAACAACGAAAAAAGCCGCGCTTCTCGGTCGCCGGCATGACTCGAAGCTAAAGACGCGCGCCTGGCTGAAAGTAAAGTGCAATCGGGCCCTGCGTTATTGCGTAGAAATTCGGCACGTGAGTTTTTTGGTCCCTGATTTTTTCGAATTGTTGCGCGAGTTCAATATCGCCTTCGTTTTTGCCGACACCGCCGGAAAATGGCCTTACGCGGAAGATTTGACCGCAAATTTCGTTTATTGCCGCCTCCATGGCGATACTCAACTCTATACCAGCGGCTACAGTGACCGTGCGCTCGATTGGTGGGCGACGCGACTGAAACTGTGGCGCAAAGGACAGCAGTCGAAGGATGCGAAACTTGTTACTGCCAAAAGAAAATCCGAGGAGCACGATTTATTCGTCTATTTTGACAACGACGCGAAAGTGCACGCCCCTTTCGATGCTCAAACGCTCGTCCGCAAAATGAAATGATGTGGAAACTCCCCAACGAGCGAACATAAAAATCAAAGAAATTGGCGCTGGTTGTCAGCGGTTCACCCGCGCATAAAATAATCAGTGCAACCTCGGTGGATTTTGGCGCCCGACCCCGCGCCGGCCAGCAGTGGGATTTCGTGGCCGGACCTGTGCCGGTCTGAGTGCATCGCACGCCTTCTTCAGCGCCGCGATTTCAAATGCACCGACGATGTTCTCTCGTTTCTAAATCCGCGGCTCGCCGCTCTCGCCGACCCATTCTTGATCGGGGGAATGCATGAGGCGGTTGAGCGGATTTTTCACGCCATCGATCACCGTCAACGCATAGTCCTATTCGGCGATTACGATGTCGATGGCGTAACTTCTCTTGCGCTTTTGTCCGAAGTTCTGCGTGCTTATGGAAACGAGGCGGCACTTTTTTTGCCTCTCCGAATGGAAGAAGGCTACGGTCTGAGCGCGGAGGGAGTTGCGCGCTGTCTCCGCCAGCACAATCCGGAATTACTCATCGCGATTGATTGTGGGACGTCCTCGCTCGGTGAAATTGATTCAATTAAACGCGCTGGTATCGACGTCATTGTTCTCGATCATCACGAACCCAAGTCGGAGCTGCCAGATTGCCTGCTGGTGAATCCGAAGACCACGAATTCCGGGTTCGATTACCTTTGCAGTGTCGGGCTGACTTTTAAACTTTGCCACGCCCTCTTAAAAAGACGACGCATCGATTTCGATCTTAAAACGGCGCTTGACCTCGTCGCACTGGGCACGGTCGCGGACATAGTTCCCTTGCATGGTGATAATCGAGTCTTTGTTAGAAGCGGCTCGACCATGATCGAACGATCGCGTCGCCCCGGAATTGCGAAGCTAATGGAGATCGCTGGGGTAAAGCAGGCGGTGATGCCGGATGATATCGGCTTCCGGCTGGGTCCGCGTTTGAATGCGGCTGGTCGCCTGGCCACAGCCGAGAAAGCGCTGCGTTTGTTGATAACGGACAGCCCGATCGAAGCCGGGGAACTCGCGCGTGAACTGGACGCTCAGAACCGGGAACGCCAGGAAGTTGAAAAACAGATTCTGCGACAGGCTGAAGAGGAACTCGTCAAAAATTTTGATGCATCCCGGGATGCCGGAATCGTCCTTGGCGCGCGTGGCTGGCATCCAGGCGTTCTTGGGATCGTCGCGTCGCGCATCTCCAAAAAATATTACCGCCCGACGATCATCGTGGGGTTTGACCAGAGCGGCGCAGGAAAAGGAAGCGGACGCAGTATCGAGGGTTGTTCAATGGTGCGGGCCCTCGGCGAATGCAGCGGAACGCTGGAAAAATTTGGCGGGCACGAAATGGCTGCAGGAGTGAGTTTGCGCGAAGAAAATCTGCCGAAATTTCGCCAGCAGTTTTTAGATGGCGTGCGCCGGCAATTGTCGGACGAAGCGCTCGCTCCACGATTGCACCTCGACGCGGAAATAGCGCTGGCGGAGATCAACTTCGATTTGCTGCACTGGCACGAAATGTTGCAACCATTCGGTAATGGAAATCCGCAACCGATCTTTGTCTCTTCGGCGGTGGAAGCGGCCCGCCCACCGCGGCTGGTCGGGGAACGGCATCTCGAGCTCCGACTAAAACAGCGCAACTGGCATCAACGCGCGATCTTTTTTGACGGCGCAAGTTCCGAGCTGCCGCCGGCGCCCTGGGACGTCGCTTTTCATATCCACAGCAATGTTTACGAAAGTGAGACCCGAATCGATTTGCACGTCAAAGCGCTGCGCAGCGCGGCCTCGTTAGATTGATGGACCTCAATACTTCATTGGAAGAATTGAGTTGGATTCCGCGGCCGCGCATCCTCGCGTTACGCCGGCTCGCGCTCGAGACTGCCGGAGATTTGCTCAGGCACTATCCACGCCGGCACGAAGATCGGCGAGAATTCCGTGGGTTTCCAAGTGAAGAAACTATCGGCCCGGTTTGTTTGTGCGGCGAGGTGGCAAAGACCCGACTGATGCGTTTCGGCGGACGCAAAATTTTTGAAGCCGTGTTGGAAGAAAGTGGCGCGCATGCGCTCAGCCAACCGCTCACCTGTCGCTGGTTTAATCTGCATTACATCCAAAAGATGATTGCGACCGGGCAGCAACTGGTCGTGTTCGGTCGCGTTAAACGCAAAGGCCCCCGTTTGCTCATCGATCATCCGGAATTTGAGGTAATCGAAGACGACGAAGAAATTTTGATTCATTTCCGCCGCATCACCCCAATTTATCCGTCGACGGAAGGTTTGTCGCAGCGGGTCCTGCGGGCATTAATTTTTCGGTTGCTCGAAGAAGTCGCGGTCGCACCGGCCGATGTCCCTCTGCCGGCGTCGTTAAGTAATGGGGAAGACGAAAACGCGCTTCGCAAAATTCATTTTCCGCGGAACAACGAACAGTTGCGCAAAGTGCGCGATCATTTGGTGCTAGGTGAATTTTTCCGGATGCAGATGCAGATCGCGGCCGCGCGCGCGGAAAATTCCGCGCGGGTCGGTTGCCGTCATCAAAGCCGCGGTTTGCTGGCGGAACAATTCATTGCGGCGCTCCCATTCGCGTTTACCGGTGCGCAGCAACGGGTCTTTAACGAGGTTAAGCGCGATCTGCAGGTGGCAACGCCGATGAACCGTTTGCTGCAGGGCGACGTTGGCTCTGGGAAAACGGTCGTGGCTATCGCAGCAATGTTGCTCGCCGTCGAGTCCGGATCGCAAGCGGCGTTGATGGCGCCGACACAGATTCTGGCGGAGCAACATTACGCAGTTTTGTGCAACTGGCTCGATCCGCTCGGAATTCGAATCGCGCTCCGCACCGGCGCACGCCAGGAAGACAACGCGCCGTTGCCGTTGTTTGCGCGCGGGGAATCCGAATCTCTGGGGAGCGCAGGCTACCAGCCTGCCGTGTCCGGCAGCTTGCCGGACACAACACCTTCCGGAATTTCCGAGCCACGATACCAACATCGGCGCCTCCCGCATTTCGAACGTCCTTGGTCAAAATACGCGATTACGTTTAGTACAAGAAACCGTCGCATCCTCTCGGAAAGAGCGCGGGACGTCGTACTCGAATCAATTCGTCGCTGGGATGGCCGGCGTTACGAGCTCTTTGGCGCCTGCGTGATGCCAAATCACGTACATCTCCTGATAGAACCGATGGTCGAACGCCAGAACGAATCGGGAAATTCGATTTTCTTTTCGCTCTCCAAAATACTGCACAGCATTAAATCGTTTACGGCAAATCGAATTAACAAAATTGAGAAGGTCAATGAACCAGTGTGGGAATCGGAGTCGTTTGACCGAATGATTCGATCGGAAAGCGACCTCCAGGAAAAATTTGAATATATAACGCGGAATCCCTGGGACGCTGGGATTGCGAAGCCGAAAGACGATTATCCGTGGGTTTGGTACCCGCGAGCAAGGCAGGAAGAGTTCGCGGCAAGCTGCCGCGAACGGCAGGCTGGCAGCCTGCGCTCCCCAGCAGAAGCTGGGAACAAAAACACCCCCCACATCATCGTCGGCACGCATGCGTTGCTCTACGAGGGCGTGAACTTCACCCATCTGGGCCTCGCCGTGATCGACGAACAGCATAAGTTCGGGGTGGCGCAGCGGGCCAAGCTTACCTCGCGCGAACCGGCGCCGGATGTTCTTGTTATGACGGCGACTCCCATTCCACGGACGTTAACCATGACCATTTACGGCGACCTCGAAATTTCGACGATTGATGAGATGCCCCGCGGCCGCGGCGAAATAATCACACATCTGCTTACCGGCGATCAGTTAGGCGAAGCAATCACGCTCCTGCGTGAGCAATTGAGTGACGGACGCCAGGCCTACATCATTTATCCGCTGATCGATGAGAGCGAAAAGCTCGAGGCCAAGGCCGCCGCGAAAGAGTTCGAGATCTGGCAGGAACGGTTGCGACCGTTTCGCTGCGAATTGTTACATGGACGAGTCGCTTCACCCGACAAGCAATCGATCATGCAAAGGTTCCGCTCGGGAGAAACGAAAGCATTGATTAGCACGACCGTGATCGAGGTGGGCGTCGACATTCCTAATGCCACAGTCATGCTTATTGAAAATGCCGAGCGGTTCGGATTGTCTCAGCTGCATCAGTTACGCGGCCGAATCGGTCGAGGCGCGCACACTTCGCATTGCTGGCTGGTCAGTTCGGATAAATCCACCGAAACGATAACGAAGCTGTCGGTGCTGGAGAAAACAACTAACGGTTTTGAGATTGCCGAAGCGGACTGGGAATTGCGCGGACCGGGCGATCTCCTCGGCACTGCCCAAAGCGGGTTGCCGGAACTAAAACTGGGAGACCTTAGGCGGGATGCTGGTTTAATGCGGAAGGCGCGCCAGGCCGCGCTCGAATTGTTAGAAAACGATCCAGGATTGGACCGCCCGGAGAATCAACGTTTCCGCGACTTGATTGTCGAAAGACAGGGACAAACTTTCTCGCACGTGAGCTGATGAAAAATTTTCTTAAATTTTTGGTTTTCGTGGTGTTGGTCAGTCTCGGGATTTCGCTGCTCTACGATTACCGGATGAAGCATGGCGGCCTAGTCGGGCCTAGTGCAACGCCGGAAAAATATTCGCTGGCGACAGCGCCTCCGGTTGATCGCAAAGAAATTGGCACATTGGAGGAGTTCAATCGCGAGCGTCGCACGCTGGTCTCAAATATCCTCCCTTCGGTGGTCAGCGTGAAGACATCGAAAAAAATCGCGGCGCGCCGGCAATACGGGCTCGATCCATTCGAGTTTTTTTTCCGCAACCCGCGCCAGTTCCGCAATCCCAATGAGGAGGCAATGGTGCAAAATTCCCTCGGCTCGGGTGTAATCGTGACCAACGAAGGTCACATCATTACCAATAGTCACGTCGTCGATCAGGTGGATGAAATTGAAGTGCAACTGTCCGACGGCCGGACCAAAAAGGCGCGACTCGTTGGGAGCGATTCCCAGGTCGATTTGGCAGTTCTAAAAATCGATGAGCCTGGGGTAAAACCATTGAAGCTGGGCGATTCCGACGCGGTACAGGCCGGGGACATGGTGCTGGCCATCGGCAATCCCTTCGGCTTCGAGGAAACGGTGACGGAGGGAATCATCAGCTCAAAGGGACGCCCGAATCGGGTGGATGGCTTCGGTGATTTTCTGCAAACCGACGCCGCTATCAATCCGGGAAACAGTGGCGGACCGTTGATTAACCTCAGTGGTGAGGTCATCGGAATTAATACTGCGATCATTTCGCGCACCGGCGGGTCGCAGGGGATCGGGTTCGCCATTCCATCAAACACGGTGAGAGTCGCGCTCGAAAGCTTGCTCAAGAAGGGGCGTATTATCCGCGGTTACCTCGGAATCCAGGCGCAGGTGAACCCGCAGAACCTGACGGCGAACGAGGACGGCGTGGTCGTGGGAGATGTTCTTCCAGGATCGCCTGCGGCGGACGCGCACTTACAAAAGGGCGACGTGATCCGTAAATTCAACGGACGCGACGTTAAGAATTTCCCGGAGCTTCGATCGCTGGTTGCGCAAGCGGAGTTAAACAAGAAGATCGAGGTGGAGGTAATGCGCGACGGCAAACCGCTGAAGGTGTCTGCGGAACTTCGGGAGCAGCCCCCGGATTCTCAAACCGCGCGGGCCATCCCACAGCCTGGACAACCAAATCCCAGCAATCCTTTGCCGCAGCCAAATGCGCCGGATACGACACCGGATCAAGATGAAAGTGAAAGCAATGCGAACCTGTTCGGTTCCATGCGGGTCAGTGAATTGACACCCGATTTGGCCAAGCGTCTTGATCTGCCGACAGGCGTCCACGGAGTTATAGTTGATGCCGCGGACTTCCCGGAATTGCAGCGCGGGGATGTCATCGAAGAAATTGATCAGCAGCCAGTGACTTCGGTAAACGAGTTCAACAAGGTCGTGGCTGGGCTCGACCCAGACAGCACCCACGTGTTTTCCATGTGCCGCCATCGCGTTCGCTCATTCATTGTGGTGCGGCCGCGCTAGGGGGAGCGGCGCGCAATGGCGCGGGCGCATCCGAATCCCCCTGTGAATAAACCAATGGGCGTCGAAGTCTAAGACGCCATAATACTGAAGAATCTATGAAGCGTTTCTTAATCTCTGCGGCGGTCTGTGCGTTTGCGTTGACGGCGTTCCAGTCGGGCCGAGCGGACGTCTCAGTTAACTTTTTTTATGACAATTTGAACGGCGGTAACTGGTACCAGGTGGCCGATTATGGCTATGTCTGGCAGCCTGATGCCGCGACCAGCGCAGATTGGCGACCATACACGGATGGCTATTGGGCCTACACTGACGTCGGCTGGACTTGGGTATCGTACGAAGATTTCGGTTGGGCCACCTATCACTATGGTCGCTGGGTCCGGCTCGAGGACTACGGTTGGTGCTGGGTTCCCGGATATGAATGGGGACCGGCTTGGGTCTCATGGCGAACCGGCGGAAATTATGTCGGCTGGGCTCCCCTGCCTCCGGAGGCCGGCGGCGAAATCGTTTATGAAAGTCGGCCGATCACGCCGCGTGTCGATCTCGATTTCGGCATCGGGCCCGGCTACTACAACTTCATCGATGTGCGTTTTATCGGCGAACCGGTGTTGCGCGGTCACTTCTATCCCTACGATCAGAACGTCGTTTACATCAATAACACGGTGAATGTGACCAACATCACCTATAACAATTCTGTCGTTTATAATTACGGGCCGGACTATGCCGTCGTAAGCAAATATTCAACCCGGCCAATACCGAGGTTGAAACTCGAACGCGCGAACCTCGACCCACTGCAGGCGGTGAAGGCAGGCAGCGTAACTAAAGTTCAAGGTGACAAGTTGGTTCTGGCGGCGCCGCTGAAGCTGCAAAAACCGAATACGCAAATTGCGCCCAAAGCCGTCAAGGCGAAGATCGATCAGCCCAAGATTGAAAAGGGTTGGGCGAACATCTCCGATCCGAATACTAAGGCGAAACTGGAGCAGAAACTTAAGACTGAAAATCCGAAAAACGTTCCCCCGCCCAGTAATCAACCGAACGCCGCCGCTAACGTAAACGCCCTGGCTTCACCCGGTGTTTCTCCTTTCGAAAAGGGCAGGGGTAAACAAAAGGGCCAGGCGTTTCAAAATCAGGCGAGCGCTTCTATCGCTCCTGGAGCTTCGCCAGCAGCTTCAATGACCCCGTTTGAACAAGGGCATGGCAAAAAAGGCAAAGCCCAGACGGTTGAGAACGAATCGCGGGCTTCGATAAGGCCTGGCTCCTCACCAGCCGAGTCTTTCGAGCAGGGTAAGGGTAAGCACAAAGGTCAGGGATTCGAGACTGGGCCCGGCGCGTCAGTGGATCCAGGTTCGCCGCCAAATGAACGCTTCGAACAGGGGCAGGGTAAACACAAAGGCCAGAAATTCGAGAACGCACCGGGCGCATCGGTTGCTCCAGGTTCTTCCGAATCCTTTGAACAAGGCAAAGGCAAGAAAAAAGGGCGCGTTGAACATGGCGAACAAACGCCTGTTCCTGGCCGAGCCATCAATCCCCAAAATCCGAATGCGAATCTGGACAACCAAAACAATCCCGAGGGCGGAAAACATAAAGGGAACCGCCACGACGAAAACTTTCAGCCTGGATCGCAGAATGTCGGCGGCGGGGCTGGTGGTGGTGGCAAGCGTCGCGAGCAAATTCAATCTCAGGCTCCGCCGCCACAGGGTGGACAATATGGCCAGCAGGGCGGACAACAGGGTGGCCAGGGTAAGGGTAAGGGTAAGAAAGGCGAAACGTCCCCAACTCCGTCTCCGCGGTAACTAACAAGAATTAGATCTATGACGGCCCCGGTATTTTGTCCGGGGCCGTCTCTTTTCCGTGATTGTCGCCGCGCAATTGTAGCCGGCATCGGATTTGAGGAGCGCGAGCATTCTGCTCGTCCGACCCCAGGGAGCGCAGGCTGCCAGCTGCGCTTTGTGGCAGCTTGGAACACGGGCCTGTGGCCTGTGCGCCTAGCGGGTTTTTAACCCGCTGCCTTGGCAACCCTTCCGGCATCATCAGCGGAGTAAAACTCCGCTGGGCGCGGGAGCAGCTATAGGAGTTCGGCAATCTGCACTGCGTTCAGCGCTGCGCCTTTCAACAACTGATCGCCCGAAACCCAGAAAGCGAGTCCATTTTCAAACGCGCAATCGCGCCGCTCTCGGCCGACTTCACAATTGTCTTTTCCAGCAACCTGTAGAGGCATCGGATACCGATTACGCGCCGGTTCATCAACCAGCTCCAAACCGGGTGCCTTCGCCAAAACCTCCCGCGCCCGTTCCACCGAAATCGGCTCGGAAAATTCCGCGCTGACCGCCACTGAATGCGCGCGGTAAACGGGAACACGCACGCAAGTAACAGAGGCGCAAAATTGGGGGTGATGCATGATACGACGGCCTTCGTTCTGCATTTTCATTTCTTCTTTGGTGTAACCACTTTCGAGAAATGCATCGACCTGCGGGAGGACATTGAAGGCGATAGGATGCGGATAGACTTCCGCGCGCGCCGGACGATTTTCGGAAGCAGCGCGGACTTGGTCCTTCAACTCGGCAATAGCGCGCGCGCCGCTGCCAGAAACTGCCTGATAGCTTGCGGCAAAAACGCGTTGCACATGGAAAACGCGATGGAGCGGATAAATCGCCATCAATGCGACCGCAGTAGTGCAATTCGGATTGGCGATGATTCCGCGGTGGAGTTTCGCGTCATCGCCGTTGATTTCGGGAATGACCAGCGGCACCTCCGGCTCCATTCGAAAGGTCGAAGAGTTATCGATCACAATCGCGCCGGCGTCGCGGGCGATCGGAGCGAATTCCCGCGCGACGGCAGTCCCCGCACTGAACAGCGCGAGATCAATTCCCCGAAAGGAGTCGGGCGCGAGTTCCGCCACCGGAATTTTTTCGTCGTGAAATAAAGCGGACTTACCGGCTGAACGCTTGGAACTGAAGGCACGAATTGATGCCACCGGAAAGCCGCGTCGCTCCAGCACCCGAAACATTTCGACGCCAACCGCGCCAGTCGCTCCCACCACCGCAATATGATAACGTTTGCTCATCCGCAGCCGCATTCTAGGACGGCGACGGAATGATGCAAAAATCTCCACTTCATATTCACGTTTCTGTGCGCAACCAGGAATTGAAATTGCGCCGGGGCCGCAAAATTATCCGCCGTTTTCAGGTGTCGACTTCGCGGTTTGGGCTGGGGAGCGAACAAGGCAGCAATAAAACGCCGCTGGGCCAGTTCCGCGTTAGCGATAAAATTGGGGAGGCGATGCCTGAGGGCACGATTTTCGTGGGCCGCGTCCCGCTTAAACCGGACGATCCGCCGCCGCCGACACAAGATCTGGTCTTGTCGCGCATTCTCTGGCTCGACGGGCTGGAAGGGCATAATGCCAATACCCGTGATCGTTTTATTTACATTCACGGGACGAAGCACGAGGACAAAATCGGCATGCCCGACAGCCACGGATGTATCCGGATGCGAAACGCAGATGTCATCGAGCTCTTTGATCTAGTGGATGTGGACACGCCGGTAACAATCAGGGAATGATTTAGCGCGTTATCGTGGGCGGCGGAGAAAAATCGTTGCGCAGTTTGCGTTCGCTTATATAAAGCTCGACAGCAACCAGCTGCGAAAGGGGTGAGAAACAGAATGAGAATTTTAAAAGCAATCATGATAGTGACCGTTTTGGCCAGCGCCTTAAGCTTGGGCGCTTGTGCTCAACATAAGGAGGTGGCCCCGGCGCCTGCCCCAGCGTACCACAAATAAGCTCGACTTTCGCAGTCCGATCGCGGAAGGCTTTGACCTAAAGGCCAGGTCGCATCAGTCGGCCTGGCCTTTTTTGCATCTGTCGCACAGCCATCTTGGCTGTTGGGGCAAGCTGACATCTTGTCCGTTGAGTAAAGCGCTCCAACTAGCAGGCAAGATGGCTTTCGCCTCACAGGATGGAAGCCCATGCCCCGTCGTTGCGCAATTTGCGTTCGCTAATATAAAGCATAAAGCTCGGAAGCAACCAGCTACGAAAGGGGTGAGAAACAGTATGAGAATTTTAAAAGCAATCATGATCGTGACCGTTTTGGCCAGTGCCTTAACCTTGAGCGCTTGTGCGGAAAAAAAAGAAACAATGTCCACGGGGACGACGGCGTCTTCGGTGCGTACCTACTCGAAATAAGCTGCCACCTGCGGACAGCTTTAACCTAAAGGCCAGGTCCTTAGCGGC
>QHQU01000189.1 GCA_003219925.1 Verrucomicrobiota bacterium | reverse complement strand
CGCGAAAGGCAAAGGCCGGCCGGCTTTCTGCACGATGGTCCCCTGGTAAGCGCAGGCAATCAAGAGCGGACCGAGGCAGAGAAAAAGAAAGGTTTGCAGTCGCACGAACGGTTGGGTTGCTTTCGAAATCAGCGGTTTTCGCCGGCGATAAAATTTAGTATTTCAGCCAACGCGGAAGCAATCTCGAAAAGTGGCCATATTCCATAAGCGCAGTTCGGCCTTCTGACACGAAGTAGGGTAAATTCAACTCAAGGAAACCATTATGCTTTGGACAATATTTGTCATTCTACTGGTGCTCTGGCTGCTTGGTTTGGTCAGTTCATACACGATGGGCGGATTCATTCACATCCTGCTCGTAATCGCGGTCGTGATTCTGATCATCAACCTCATCGGCGGCCGGCGGACTTTGTAGCCCGATGAAGCCCGCGGGCATTATCGGGATCATCTTAATTATCGTCGGCATCATCGGGTTTGCTTACGGTGGGCTGGGCTGGACCACTGAGAAAAAGGATGCGCAACTCGGCCCCATTGAAATCAAGCATCAGGAAAAACACGGTATCGATTTCCCGCCGATCTTGAGCGGACTGTGTGTGGTCGGCGGGATTGTGCTGGTGGTTGTGGGAAGCCGACAGACCTAAGCGCTGCGGGGGAGCGACCGCTCGGCCGGGCGATGCCAAAACAATTGCGGCTGCGCCGCCTAAATCTAACATCGAGCAAGGGACTGCTCGATCCACCTAGCTACGGCGCGTTCGCTTTGAGGACCGCGAAGGTTTTGCTGCCCTGGCGGTCGAGATAGAGCAGGACGCCGCGCTTTGGATCGGCTTTGCCCAGAGCTTCGCGGAATGACTGCACATTTGTGACCGGTTTTCCGTCCACTTCGGTGATGACATCCTCGCGCTCGATTCCCTGGGCGGCTGCGATGCTGTTATCTGCGACATTGGTCACGATTACACCCCGCGCATCGCCCAGATGGAGACGCTCCGATATTTCCTTCGTAATATCCTGCACCTGCAACCCCAATTTTCCGACATCTTCCGGGCGGCCTTGTTCCGGCGGTGCAATCTCGTTCGACGCGCGCGCAATCTCATTTGGCAATTCGCCGGTCGTAACCGGAATTTCAATCGTCTGACCTTTCCGCCAAACTGTCAGCTTGACTGCCTGGCCAATCTTTTTCTTTAAAATCTCATGCTGCAATTGCGTGTCGGTCGTCACCGGCGTGCCATCAACCTTGGTGATGACATCGAACGGCCGAAGGTCACTCTTGTTCGCAGGCGCGTCCGCTTCGATCGTGCGCACAACCACTCCTTTGTCGATTCCCTTGAGCAAATCGCGCGTGTTCGGATTGTCGCCGACCGATTCAATCCGAATCCCGAGCCAGGGCCGCGCAATTTTTTTCCCGGCGACCAGTTGCTGGCCGATTTCGTTGGCCAGGTTGCTCGGAATAGCGAAGCCAAGGCCGCGGTTCAATCCATTAATCAGCGTGTTCATGCCGATGACTTTGCCGTCGATGTCGCAGAGCGGACCCCCAGAGTTTCCAGGATTTATCGAAGCATCAGTCTGGATGTAATCGGAAATGCTGTAACCCCCGTTGGTGAACAATTTGCTGCGGCCTTTACCGCTCACCACGCCGTAAGTGAAGGTGTAATCCAATTTAAATGGCGCGCCGATGGCGAAGGCGAATTGCCCGACCCGCACCGCATCGCTGTCGGCCATCTGCACGACCGGCAAGTCTTTGGCATCGATCTTGATCACCGCGATGTCGGTTTTCTCATCCGTGCCGACGACTTTCGCGGGGAATTCGCGGCCATCTTTTAATTTAACATCCACATGGTCCGCCCCCTCTACCACGTGGAAATTGGTAAGGATGTATCCATCAGACCGCACAATGAATCCGGAGCCTTCGCTCTGAATCGGTTGGAGATTGCGCGGACCGCGCCGCGCTGAATTATCGTCGGGCTGTCCTTGGAAAAACAAATCGTCGAAGTTAAACCCTTCGTTGCCGTCGTTCTTTTTCGAGACCTCGATGATGACGACGCTGGGCGCGACGATTTCGAAAACTTTGGCGAAAGCATTGTTCAGGGCGTGAACGACATCCTTGCCGGACTCCGCTGCGGCCGGCGGAACGGTAGAGGAGGGTTCCTGCGCCAGAAGAGGCGAGGCGCTCAGCGCCCCGCAAAAAATAAGAGCAAACAAAAATCGCATGAGTTGGAATTTCGACACGATCGGACCAACGATTGTTCAAATGTAACCGCGCTTCGCAGGCACGCCACTCTTGCCAGTCAGCACCTGTAGCCGCGGCTCTATGAGCCGCGCGCACGCGTCTCGCCGAGACGCGGCTACACCTGCAAGTTGACGCGATCTGCCGCCCTGCGTAGAGAAAACGCGATGCTGGCTCGGCTGCTTGTTGTCGCCCTGACGTTTTTTCCTTTGGCCGCGCGTGCTTGCGATCTCTGCGGCTGCTACACCCCGCAATTGGAATCGATGCCGAAAGAGAAAAATTCCATGTCCGGATTCTACACCGCCATCGCTGAGCAGTTCACCTATTTTGGTTCGCTTCAATTCGACGATCGTGAGGTTGCCAATCCCACCGGGCAGCGCTTGGACAGTTCAGTCACCCAGTTCGTGATCGGTTATGAAATTAATGATCGCCTGGCGGTGCAGTTCAACGCGCCGTTTATTTACCGCGACTTCCGTCGGCCGGAAGGGTTTGCCATTGACGAAGGGAATGTGAGCGGGATCGGTGATGTCTCGCTTTTGGTCAAGGCCGTGCTCTGGCGTTTTGCTTCAACCGCGTGGCGTGAATTCAATGTCGAAGGAAAGAATCCGGTTGCAATCGAGCACGAGCCGGATTGCACGTGCTCAATTGTCGCGCTGGCGGGGTTAAAATTTCCGACGGGCGATTCGAGTCGGCTGGAAGAAGAATTTCATGAAGTGGAAATTCCGGGCGCGCCGGAGAACGCAATCCACGGGCATGATCTCACCCTTGGCACTGGCTCGTATGATGGGATTTTCGGCGCGCAGAGTTCCCTGCGTTACAAGAATTTTTTCGCAGAAGCCAATGGCCAATTCACTCTTCGCGGCGATGGTAGCCACGACTATCATTTTGCCAACGACCTGACTTGGAACGCGGGACCGGGATATTATCTGGTGCGTAAACGCGAGACTTTAGTTGGGTGCCAATGCGCCGTCTCCGGGGAAAGCAAGGATGTCGATCGTTTTCAAGGCCGCGCGGCCGAGGACACCGGCGTTACCTCCGTTTTCGTTGGCCCGCGAATCATTGCGTCGCACGATCAAATCAGTGGCGAGTTCGCCGCCGAATTTCCGGTATTGATGAACACGACCGCGTTTCAAGCTGTGCCGGATTATCGTTTGCACGCGAGTATCGCCGTGAGCTGGTGAAGATTTGGAGGACAGCACTGCTTGTTTATCGCGAGCTGCATGTTCATTTGGCGGTAGGGCGAGGCTTGGTAGGGCGAGACTCTGTCGAGCCGCGAAGACTTCGTTCTGGCGAAGCGCCAACACATTTCCACCACGTTGCGACCGAGCCCGAGCTGGCCGACGCGATTGATTCATTTCGCGGTTTTCCACAACTCGCGCGCGAATTAACCAAAGGCGCAGCGGTAATCGAGTACGAAATTGTCCGGCCCGATCACGCGCTCACTTCTCTCACCCGGGAATCGTCCTCACGTTTCTGGCCCTCGCCTGATGACATTCGATCGGACCTTGACGAGCTAGCGCCGCCCGGGAAATACGATTCGATTTTCGTTTTCTGGCCCCAGCAGAATTTGAAAAATGGAACGGCAGTTCCGTGTGATGCCTGGGGTTTGGCGATCGGCGCAAGCGAATCGACTCATGGCGCGACCTACGCCGCCATTGCTAACGCGCCGTCATCGGCATGGACAAATGAGGCGCGCGGTGAAGTTTGGCTGCACGAGT
>QHQU01000188.1 GCA_003219925.1 Verrucomicrobiota bacterium | reverse complement strand
GGTGTCGGCCACGTGCAGAATGCGGAAGTCGTGAGCTATAAACATAATCAGCGCTCCAAGGGCTTCGCTTTTGTGCAAATGCAAACCGTGGACGAAGCGAAGCGAGCGGTGACCGAGCTGCATGACAAGGAATTCCTCGGCCGCAAGCTGGTCGTGAGCGGAGCGAAATCGAGCGAACATTCGCGGACCTAATTGTCGATTCAGATTGAACCGGGAGACGCGGCCCAAGCCCGTCTCCCGATTTTTTTGATGGCGTCGCACCGTCGGCGCCAAATTTTGGGAAACGGGCAGCGCGTGTCCCTCCAGCGGGCTTTCGGAGTTGCCCTGCAATTCTATATGGTCTGGAAAATTGTAGGGCGGCTGTGCCAGCCGCCGGTCTAACGTAGATGGCCTCTCTCACAGAAACGCCCCTACAATTTATTGCGTGAAGGATACTTTCTTCGTCGTTGGTCCCACGGCCGTCGGAAAAACGGCGCTGGCAATCGAACTGGCGGAGAAATTCGATGCCGAGATTGTCAATGCCGACGCATTTCAAGTTTATCGTGGCTTGGATGTTTTGACCGCCAAACCTGACGCGGAAGCACAGCGCCGTGTGCGCCATCATCTCCTGGGACAAATCCCGTTATCTGAGACAATGTCGGCAGCAATATTTCGCGAGCTGGCGTGCGGCGCCTTAGCCGATATTCATTTACGCAAGAAAAACGCGATCGTTGTCGGTGGAAGCGGACTTTATCTGAAGGGGATTACGCATGGGTTCGATCAAGTTCCGCCGCCTGATCCGAAGCTGCGCGACGAATTGTCCGCTTTACCGTTGAAAGAATTAGCGGAGCGGCTTCAAAAACTTAGTCCGAAATTGGCCGCCCGCACCGATTTGCGAAACCCGCGACGCCTTGTTCGCGCGATGGAGATCGCGTCTGCCAGTATGGTTGTCCCGAAGGCAAGCATTCTAGCCGCGGACGTTGTCCGCGGGCTACGGTCGGCGACCGCGGCTAGCGCTTGCGGCGTTCTCCTTCTGCGCGACCGCGCCGATCTCTACCAACGAATTAATGATAGAGTAAACGCGATGTTTCGCGCTGGTGTGGAAAAAGAAGTTCGCGTCCTGCCAGAAGTCGGACCGACCGCAGACAGCGCTCTGGGATTAGAAGAAATTCGTGCTTTGATCGCGGGTCAGATTTCACGTGAAGAATGCATCGGGAAGATCCAGCAAGCGACGCGCCGCTACGCTAAGCGGCAGTTGACCTGGTTTCGTCATCAAACTAGTTTTCCGCCGCTGAATTTGACACCGTTTTCACATCGGGAAGCCGTCCGCGCGATCACGCAAATGTTTCATCGCGCCCAGGAATGATCGAGACCAAACCGAAGAAGCTAGCGGAGCGCGCGTTGCTGATTGGGCTCGAGCAAGATGGCGTTTCCAAATGGGATCTGCGCGACTCCATGGAAGAATTGCGCGAGCTGGCCAACTCGGCCGGCGCAGAAGTGGTCGATACCGTGACCCAGAAGCTGCCGAAGCCGACTGCGCCATTTTACATCGGCAAAGGAAAAGCGGAGGCGATCAAAGAGTCGGTGCAAAGCCAGGGAGTAACGTCGGTAATTTTTAACGACGAACTTTCCCCGGCGCAGGGGCGTAATCTGGAAAATCTGTTGTCGCGCAAGGTCCTGGATCGTACCCAGCTCATTCTCGATATTTTCGCGCAACGGGCGCGGAGTCGCGAAGGCCGGTTGCAAATCGAACTGGCGCAGTTGCGGTATCTTTTGCCACGGCTAACGAGAATGTGGCATCACCTTTCGCGGCAGACCGGCGGAATTGGGACGCGGGGACCGGGCGAAACCCAATTGGAGGTCGATCGGCGCCGGGTCCAGGATCGGATCGCGCGGCTCGAGCGCGAGCTGGAAGGCGTGCGCAAAGTGCGCAGCGTGCAGCGGCAGGGCCGCAAGCGCCATCAATGGCCAGTCGCAGCTGTCGTTGGTTACACCAACGCCGGAAAATCCACGCTGTTGAACTTGATGACCGGAGCTGACGTCCTCGCAGTCGATAAACTTTTCGCCACTCTCGATCCTACGACGCGCAGTTTCACTCTCCCCAATAAACAGCGCGTTCTGCTTACCGATACCGTGGGATTTTTGCGCAACCTGCCGCATACCCTGATTGAATCCTTCAAAGCCACGCTGGAGGAAGTGAGCGAAGCCGATCTGCTCATTCACGTGGTTGATTTGAGTCATCCGCGGGTGGACGAGCAAATGGCAGCGGTTGATAGCGTCGTCAAAGAGCTCGATGCTTTCGGCAAACAGACGCTGATTGTTTTCAACAAGATCGATCTCCTGGAAAATCCGGACCTGGCCTCGACCTACTGCCGACGATTTCCCGGCAGTGTTGCGATTTCGGCGAAGAGCGGGCAAGGCATTGATCGATTTGTCGACGCCTTGCAATCGGCTCTTAGCGCCTGGCGGTTACGCTCGCATTTTCGGATACCGTTGAGCGAATCAAACTTGATCGCGGAACTTCATCGCGTCGGACACGTCCTCGAGCTGCGATATGATAATGACTATGCAGTGATAACCGCGCACGTTCCGCCGCATCTCGAACAGAAACTAACGGGTTTCATCGCGAGATAGTGCACAGTCGAACGTGGTGGGTGCCTTAACCGAGAGGCCTTTTTTGTGAATCGTTGGCTTCAGAAATGGGTTGCGCGTTTCGGGCTCGAATCGCGGCCGCGCTTGCGCCGATTTCTCATCGGCACGATTGGCTTCAGCGTTGTATTGATCGGGCTGGTGATGATTGTTTTGCCTGGACCCGCAATTATCATCGTCCCATTTGGCTTCGCTATTCTGGCCAGCGAATTCGCCTGGGCGCGCCGCGTTTGGCGGCGCGGCACCATTCTGGTTTCGCGCATCCGCGGCAAACCCGTTCCGCGGGAGCCAGTCGAAACGCGATGACATGCCGCCGAATTGTTTGGCCCTGCCGCGGAACACAGACTTTTCAGTCTGTGCGCCCAGCGGAGTTTTACTCCGCTGATATGATGGTACCGCGCGAGCAGCGGGTTGGAAACCCGCTGGGCGCACAGGCAGGAATGCCTATGTTCCACCTGTCAGCAAACCGCAATGAAACTTATTCAGATGGGGTCTTCGAAGATTAAATCGTTGACTGCGCGCCAGCGGGCGCTGGCTTTGGCACAACGCTTTCGGAAAATTTATCCCGACGCGCATTGCGAGCTCGATTTCGGGAATCCGTTGCAGCTTTTGATTGCAACCATTTTAAGCGCGCAATGTACCGATAAGCGGGTAAACATGGTTACGCCTGCGCTGTTCAAGAAATATCCCGACGCGCGGGCGTTCGCCAAGGCAAGGCCAGCTACATTCGAAAGTGAAATTCGCTCGACCGGTTTTTTTCGAACCAAAACCAAAAGTATCCTGGGTGCATGCCAGGCCATTGTCTTCAAGCACGCGGGGAAAGTTCCTGATTCGATGGAGGAATTGTGTGCTCTCCCCGGTGTTGGGCGAAAAACGGCGAATGTCGTACTCGGGAATGCTTTTGGGAAAAACGAAGGAATCGTGGTCGACACTCACGTTATTCGTTTGTCGCAGCGCTTTAAACTAACGAAAAACGGGGATGCAGAAAAAATCGAGCGCGATTTGATGAAAATTGTGCCGCAGCGCGATTGGACGCTGTGGAGTCACTGGCTCATCTGGCACGGGCGTCGCCGCTGTTTCGCGCGCAAACCCGATTGTGCAAACTGCGAAGTGTTCGCGCTTTGCCCGAGCGGAAGGATTTTTCTGCGCAAAGGTGAAGCAAAGAAGGCGTAGCTCGTATGTGTTTTGCTGGGCGACTTGGAGTCGCTCCTCCCAGTTAGGGGCTCTCGCGCGTCTCTCACATCAACTGCGACATTGTAGGGCAACCGCTCCCGGTTGCCTTGATTAAGAACGGCAGGCGGGAGCGCCTGCCCTACAAAATTCTGAAAACCACCGCTTTTGCTGTAGCCGTGATCGCCGGCCGCGGCTCTTCGACTTAAGTCTCTTCGTCTGGGTTCATTTCGGGCTCGCGCTCTGCCGCCTTATTGCGCACGCGGGTGAATTGCTCCTCGAGTTTCTTTAGCTCGTCATCCGATAATTTTTCCAGATCAACCAGCCGATTGCGTGCCCCTTGAATGGCGCGAATCAATTCATCGAGCTTTAGGTGCATCGCTTTGGCGTCGCGGTTCTGCGTGTTTTGAATGAGGAAAACCATGAGAAAAGTGACGATAGTGGTGCCAGTATTAATAATCAGTTGCCAGGTATCGGAAAAGTGGAAGGCAGGTCCGGTTAAACCCCATACGGCAATGATAAAAATCGCGCCGATAAAGGCCCAGGCCGATCCGAGCACCGCGGCAGACTTGTGCGCAAAGTGACGGAAGCCATCCCGCACCCGACAAAAAACATCCCGCTCCTGCGGTTTTTTGCTGTTATTTAATGGCATGGCTCGTCTTTTCATCGCAGCGGCAACCACGTTTGCGCGTCTTCCCAGATCGCTGAGAGTGCGTGGAACGTTGATTTTCACCGCTTCTAGGGAATAATTAGCGCGCTTCTCCACATGCAACACGTCACCGCCTTTTCGCGGCCACAAACCGTTCCGGCAGTTCCCGCCGCGCGGTCGCGCCCGAACCTTTGGATCCTGAATAGTTGGCGCGACCTGATTCTTTACGTCGGCACGCCGCTCCTCATTCTGCCGGTGTTCGCGCTCGCGCAATCGCGCTGGAGCCCACAGGACATTTACCTTTTCGTCGCCGCTTTCGGCGCGATGGGACATCACCTCCCGGGAATGATCCGAGCATACGGCGACCGCGCCTTGTTCGAGCGCTTCCGCTGGCGCTTCATCCTTGCGCCGCTCTTTCTTTTAGTGACCTGTGTCGCCTTTTACTGGTGGGACCTCAAAGGAATCATCCTGGTTGTTTTTTTCTGGGGCGTCTGGCATGGGATGATGCAGACCTACGGTTTTTGTCGCATTTACGATGCGAAAACCGGCTCGTTCGCTGGCCTCAATCGTCGGCTCGACTTCTGGCTTTGCGCAATCTGGTTTGCAGCGGCGGTCGTGTTGTCGCCAATGCGGATGACGGACACATTGGACGCGTTCTATTCCAGCGGCGGGCCCTTCATTCAGCCGTGGATCTTGCACGCAATGCAACGTGGCTTTGTTTTTCTCGCACTCGCTGTCTCCATCTTGTTCGTGGCGAATTTTGTCTGGATGTCGACGCGGGCGAAGCGACCTAATCCCGTCAAACTCGTGCTGTTGATCACCAGCATCAGCTTCTGGTGGTACTGCAACAACCTCGTTTCAAACCTTCTCGTTGGGATCGCGTTGTTCGAAGTCTTTCACGACGTGCAGTACCTTTCTTTGGTCTGGATTTATAATCGCAACCGCGTCGAAAAAGATCAGAACATCGGCGGATTCATGCGCTTCATTTTCCGTCGCAGTGGTTCGCTTGTTGGACTTTATCTCGGCCTCATTTTTGCCTACGGCTCGCTCGCTTATTTCAATTCCCAATTACAAATTGAAACGATCAAGCGCGTGCTGACCGGGGTTGTTTCCGCTTCCACGCTCCTTCATTTTTATTATGACGGTTTCATCTGGAAAGTACGGGAGAGTTCGACACGGCAAGCACTGGGGTTGAGCGGCGGCACGGCCGAAGTTTCCCCGCACGGAATTTTTCACGGTTGGGTCTTGCACGGCGCGAAATGGGTGGCGGCATTTGTTGTCCCGCTCGGGGCATTATGGATTTGGCAAGTACATAGTTCGGTGCCGGCTTTGCAGCGCACGGCCTGGATAGTGCAAGATTTACCGGTAGGCGCGCGCCAGCATTACGAGTACGCCAAGAGCCTTTATCACGCCGGCCAGCTCGACGCGGCAGCCCACGAACTTGATGCCACTCTAAAGTTCGATCCGAAACATGCGGGCGCGCGTTATGCCCTGGCTTTGCTGCGGCAAGATCAATCGAAATTTGACGCTGCCGCTGAACAATACGAAGCGGCGCTGCCACTGGATCCAAGAAACGCCGACTTGCGTTACGACTACTCTTACATCTTGGAACGTTTGGGTCGTGGTGAGGAAGCGGCCAAACAAGTCGCGGCGGCGCTCGAGATTAATCCAAATTCTCCGCGGGCACTTTATCGGCGCAGCTTTTATTTGCAGGCGCAAGGAAAATCAGACGACGCAATCTCGGATTTGCGCAAGGCGGTAGAGAAGGAGCCCACTT
>QHQU01000128.1 GCA_003219925.1 Verrucomicrobiota bacterium | reverse complement strand
CTCGGGAATTCTTCCGTATTGAATTTCGCTCGCCTTCCCGAGTTCGCCGCGACGCTGGGCGCGCTCCAATTCCGTGCGCAATTGATCGAGCTGTTCTTTCAATTTCGCCTGCTCGGTAATTTGCGCTTTCTCTTTTTGCCACTCCGCCTTGAGCGCGTCGGATTTTTCTTTCAGCTCAGCCAATTCTTTTTCGAGCTTTTTCAGCCGTTCTTTGCTCGCGGGATCCTTCTCTTTCTTGAGCGCCTGGCGTTCCATCTCATGCTGCATGATTTCGCGCTCGATCACGTCAATTTCCGTTGGCATGGAATCGAGTTCGATCTTTAGGCGCGAGGCGGCTTCATCCACCAGATCGACGGCTTTATCGGGCAAAAACCGTTCGGTGATGTAGCGATGCGAAAGGACCGCGGCGGCCACAAGCGCGGCGTCGGTGATCCGCACCCCGTGATGCACTTCGTAGCGTTCTTTTAGTCCGCGTAAAATCGCGATGGTGTCTTCCACGCTCGGTTCATTCACCATCACCGGTTGAAAACGGCGCTCCAGGGCGGCGTCTTTCTCGATATATTTGCGATATTCATCGAGCGTGGTCGCGCCGATGGTGCGCAATTCGCCCCGCGCCAACATCGGCTTGAGCATGTTGGAAGCATCGACCGATCCTTCCGCTGCGCCCGCACCGACAATGGTATGCAATTCATCTATGAACAGGATGACTTCGCCTTGCGAATCGGTCACTTCCTTCAGGAACGCTTTCAGTCGGTCCTCAAATTCCCCGCGAAATTTCGCCCCTGCCACCATCGCGCCGATGTCCATGGCAATGATGCGTTTGTTTTTTAACGACTCCGGGACATCACCAGAGACGATGCGCCGAGCCAGTCCTTCCACGATGGCAGTCTTGCCAACACCAGGTTCGCCAATCAGCACCGGATTGTTTTTCGTCCGCCGCGAAAGCACCTGCATGACACGGCGAATCTCGTTGTCACGCCCGATGACGGGATCGATTTTGCCGCGCCGCGCTAACTGTGTGAGATCGCGCCCATATTTTTCCAGCGTCTGATATTTCCCTTCCGGATTTTGATCGGTCACGCGCTGCGAACCGCGCACCTGCTGCAGACCTTGCATGATCTTGTCTCGGGTCGCGCCCAATTCCTTCAGCGCTTTCGCGGCGGAATTGTTTTCACCGGCGAGAGCCAGCAGATAATGCTCGGCGCTCACATATTCGTCCTTTAACTTCGACATCTCTTTCTCGGCGGAGTCGAGGGTGCGCCGCAGATCATTTGAAATGCGCAAGTCTGAAACCCCGCCGCTCACTTTTGGCCGCCCCGCCAGCTCAGTCTCAAGTCGCGAGCGCAGCGCGTCGGCTGAAACTCCAATTTTCTCCAGCAAGGGGCGCGTCACGCCCTCAGCTTGATCGAGCACGGCGAGCAGAAAATGTTCGTTCCCAATTTCCGGGCTCTGCCATTGCGCGGCAAAATCCTGCGCGCTTTGCAGCGCCTCTTGCATCTTCTGGGTGTATCGATCGATGCGCATAGCTAACGGTAACCAAGGAAGGGCATTTTCAAAAGTTACCCGAGCGGATCTCAACCCCCTTACCAAGGATTACGCTTGCGCTCAGTCTTTTGCGCGTTCGGCGGAGTCGATCATCTGCTCGCTAAGGCTGGCATTTTCTCGGGAGCCTTCTTCGGGTTAGATGCCCGCGCTTCTGGAAGCGTTAAAAGGCGTTGCCGAAAAATCATAGACGAACGGCCAGTTCCATTTCACAGTGGCGGTCGCTACATGACGAAAGAAACGCAAAAGGCTCTGGCAATTATTATCGCATCCCTGGGGGTGCTGGTGATCTTGTTGTTCTGGGCAAATCATCTCCGGCCGCATCCGTAAAAATTCGCCGCCGGAGTCGACGCGATTGCCACTGCATCGCGTCACACGTATCTATCTTTGCCCATGAATTCTGACGCGCCCGCTTCTCGAGGAAAAATGCTGGCGCTGCTGCGCCCAGGTCCCTTCCGCCGCTACATCATTGGGTCAGTGATCTCCGATACCGGCACCTGGATGCAAGTAATGGCGCAAGGCTGGCTTATGAGCACGCTTACCAATAAGGCGATCCTGCTCGGCATGGTCAATTTTGCGGCCGGAATTCCCACGCTCGCGCTTACCATGCTGGGGGGGTCAGTCGCGGACAAATACGACAAGCGAAAAATTTTAATTTGGACGCAATTTGCCCAAACCGCCCTCGCGCTGATTCTCGGGATACTCGTTTACACCGGGCAAATTCACGTCTGGCATGTCGTGGTGGTGGCTGCATTTTTGGGAATCTGCATCGCGTTCGAAATGCCGGCGATTAACGCGCTCGTTCCCGAGCTGGTAAAACGCGACGAGATCGCAACTGCCATCGCGCTGGACCGGTCCGTTTTTCACGGATCGCGTTTGGTCGGTCCTTCGCTCGCGGGAATATTTGTGGCGTGGTGGGGCGCCGCTTCCGCTTTTTTTGCGAATGCCGGATCGTTTTTCGCTTTGGTGATTGCGTTGATTTCTTTGCCGCCGCGCACTCTGGGAACGGCAGAAGAGGAAGAGCAACGCCGCAGCGGATTCAAAGAGGGACTGCGCTATGTTCGAAATGATCGCACCATTCTTTCCATGATCGGGTTGATCGCACTGACAACTATTTTCGTGTTCCCATTTCTTTCGGTGATGCTGCCGCTCTACGTCCGCAACATTCTCAAGCTCGGACCGGAGCGATTAGGATTGTTAATGGCAGTCTCTGGCACGGGTGCGCTTTTCGGCGCATTGGGATTGCTTAGCGTTGCCCGCGATCATCGGTTTCGCTTTATGACCAGCGCGGTTGTGCTCGTGGCGCTCGCGCTTTTGTGCATGTCACAGTCGAACAGTTTTCTTCTCACCGCCGTTTCGATGGGAATTCTCGCTGTTGGGTTATCGGCGAATTTCGGTCTTGCCAACACCATTGTGCAAGAACGGGCGCCGGCAGCGTTGCGCGGCCGAGTTTCCGCCGTCTTTGGTCTCAGTTTTTTTGGCCTAATGCCAATCGCCGGTCTGCTTACCACCGGTCTTTCCGATTTGATCGGGATGCGAACCGCGCTCGGAATTTCTGCCGTTCTTTTCGGAATATTCGCGGTCTTGATCTTGAATGTCGCCGGTCGAACTGGCTGCGAGAAAACCGGCGCCGCCGTTCCCAAAACCGAAGCACAACCCGCTGCTGTCGCGTGACGATCACGCGATGATTGCATTTTCCACCTGCTGGAATTCAGGCCGTCATACCTCTGGCGAGGAGATGTTGCGCGAAATCCAGGCGCTCGGATTCAACCTGATTGAACTCGGTCACGGCATTCGTATTTCACTCATCCCTGGAATTCAAAAGATGTTTGATGCCGGCGAAGTCCGTTTCAGCAGTCTGCACAATTTCTGTCCGCTACCGGTGGAAGTGATGAGTGCCTCACCTGATTGCTATGAATTTTCAACCGCCAGCAAGAGCGAGCGCGACCGCGCGGTCAAACAGACGTTGCAAACACTGGATTTTGCCGCGCGCTTGAACGCACCTTTTGTCGTGTTGCATTGCGGCTCGATCGCGATGAATCCAATCACCGATGAGTTGATTGCGCTGGCGCAAAATGGCGGGCTCCTTTCGCGCAAATATGTCCGAAAAAAAATCGATGCAGTGCGAACGCGCGAACGCGCCGCGCCTGCGCATCTTGCGCGCGTCAGGGAGTGCCTCAAGCCGATTGTCGAACGCGCGGCTGAGAAAAATGTTCGGCTTGGGATTGAGGGCCGTCGGGGGTATGAGGAAATTCCATCGGAGCGCGAAATCCCGCAATTACTTGATGAAATCGCCGCCCCTCACGTCGGTTATTGGCACGACATGGGCCATATCCAAATTAAGGAAAATCTTGCGTTTCTAGATCATGTCGAATGGCTTAGAGCGATCGCTCCCCGCACGATCGGCTGTCACATGCAGGATGTGAATTGGCCAGGACAAGATCATCAACCGCCCTTTCTCGGCGACATGCGACTGGAGCCGCTCACACGCATGTTGCCCCAAAATTGTCAGATTGTGTGGGAGCTCAGTCCACGCGTGTCGGCCGAAGAAATCTTGCAATCCCGCACGATTTGGAAAGAACGCATCGGCCAATGAAAAAGGTCCTCCTCACACTTTTTCAAATCGCCGTTACTGTGGGCATGCTGATTTGGGTCTTTCATGACCCCAATCAGCGCGCCAAAATGGCAGAGGCCTTGCGGACCGCCGATTATCGGTGGGTCGGCGCCGGGATATTAGCCTATATCCTGGTGGAAGTGTTTGCGGCGTTTCGCTGGCAGATTCTGCTGCGCGTGCAAAAAATCCGGCTCAGTTTTCCCCGCATCACCGGATTGTTTTTTATCGGCATGTTTTACAATCAGTTTCTGCCCGGCGGAACCGGCGGCGATATTATCAAAAGCTATCTTTTGCTTAAAGAGACGCCGGATAAAAAAGCGGGCGCTTTGCTCGCGGTAGTCTTCGACCGGCTCATCGGTTTGGTCGCGCTCGTCGCCATTACCGTCACCCTCGTCAGTCTGCGCTTCGATATATTGTCGAAAAGTCCCGAGACGCGGCGCTTACTCTGGATTTTGTTATTTCTCCTGGGCAGCTCGATCACGGCCCTCCTGACCAGCTTCATCATCAGCGGGTTCAACCTCTTTCACTGGTTGCCGCACAAGTTTCCCGGCCGAGAAAAATTAATTGAAGTTTCGGCGGCCTATCATCTTTACGCCCGGCACTGGGTCGCGACCTTTCTCGCCTTCGGCGCGTCGCTGGGAGCGCATTTGGCGACGTTCACCACTTTTCTTTGCGTCGCCTTCGCTTTCAATGTGCCCTCCGCGTTCCCGGAAGGAGTGAAAGTAATCGACTTCTTCGCCGTGCTTCCGATCGAGCGAACGATTACGGCGCTACCGATTAGCTTCGCCGGCCTGGGTCTGCGTGAGCAAATTTTGCAGGTCATGCTGCACAACGTTTGTCATGCCTCGGTTGCCGTTTCAAAGCTCATTGGCACGATGGGCTTTCTCATCATTTTTTTGTGCTGCCTGCCCGGCGGAATCGTTTACTTCTTCTACAAGCCGAGTGGCGAGACACGTCACGTGCGCATGCGTGAAATGGAAACAGAAGTAGCGACGCTTGAGCATGAAATCGGTCGTTCTGAATAAGAAGGTGAGAGGGGCCTTTGTGCCCCGATCTTCCAACGTTGAACTTCCATTCGTCGCCGTCACCTTCGCCATGACGGTCGATGGCAAAGTGACAACGAAAAATTATGACTCGGTCGATTTCACCTCGCGCGAAGACAAGGCACATCTCATTCGACAACGTGCGCTCGGCGATGCCGTTCTCGTCGGTCACGGCACCATCGAAAATGATAACGTGCGGCTGGGGATTCCGCGGGACGATTTACGGAAGGAACGAATAGCGCGCGGGCAGCCCCCGTATCCGATCCGGGTCATCGTCTCCAATAAGGGCCGGATCAATCTCGGTTTGAAGATTTTCGAAAGTAATTTTGCGCCCATCATTATTTTTTCCACCACTCGGATGCCGCGTAAAACGCGCGAGCAATTGCAAGGGAAAGCAACGCTCTACCTGAGTCAGGCTCGTCGTGTTGATCTGCGCCGGATGCTGCAGAAACTGCGTTACGATTTCAAAGTGAAATACGTGGCCTGCGAAGGCGGTCCTGCGCTGTTTCGCTCGTTGCTCGAGCAAGGATTGGTCGATCAACTTAACCTAACGATCGCGCCGTTTCTCTTTGGTGGGAAAAATGCGCCGACACTTACTGGCGTGAAGGTTGATTTTCTGCCACGCAGTGTTCGCTGCTCGTTGAAAGAAATGCGAGTCGTCGGCGACGAATGTTTTTTGACTTACAGCGTTCGGAAAAAACGCTGAGCGCGAAGGGCACTTTCCGTCCGGGGTAACGATTGCTAAATTGGCGGATGCATTTGCGCGTCCTCGTTTCGGTTAGCGCGATCTGCATCTTTGCCCCGAATTCCGGTCTCGCGGAAGCAATCGTGGAAGGGCGGGTTAATCTGCCCAAATCGCATGCGCCGCCGCCGGTCATGGCTAAGCGCTACGAGATCGTAACAAACGGTGGCGTTCTCGCGACCAAACCTCCCCTGGCAGTGGTTTACCTTGACGGTTCCTTTCCAACAGCGACTTCCCATTCGATCAAACAGGTCGCGCAAAAAGACCTGGCTTTTCTTCCACCGCTTCTTCCTGTCCAGATTGGCACGACGGTGGAGTTCCCGAACCTGGACGACACCTACCACAACATTTTTTCTTACTCCCCCGCCAAACGATTCGATCTCGGCCGCTATCGTCCAGAAGAACGGCCAATTCCTTCGGTAGTTTTTGATGTCGCGGGGCTGGTCACGCTTCGATGCGATATTCACGAACACATGCGCGGGCTTATTCTGGTCTTAAACACGCCCTACTTCGTTATAACCGATGAAAGCGGCCGATTTCGGTTGAGCGGACTTCCGGCGGGCCATTACACGCTCAAAGCATGGATCGACAGCAAAACTACCCGTGAGCAGCCGGTGGAGCTGAAGAGCGGTGCCACCTTGCGCACTGATTTCCCGTGAGCTCTTCCGTCGAGCCGAACCACCGCAGTGTAACGAGTTTCCGAACCAGGTTGTTTGCCGCAATGATGCTGGTCGTTTTGGTGTTGACCGCGCTCGCACTTTATTTTGCCCAACGCAATGTTACGACAACGGCGGAGCGAGATTTGCGGGAAAATTTTCAAGCCGAGATCTCGTCGCTCCACAAAGTTCAGGCATTGCGGAATTCTGCGCTTACCGAACGTTGTCGCGAGTTGGTATTAAAGCCGCGGCTTCACGCCGCGCTAGAAGACAACGCTCTGGACTTGTTATACCCGACCGCCAAGGACGAATTGCGGGATTTGATGGAGGGCGTAGCGCCAGGAAAAGGCGAAGGAGCGAACTCGCTTCAAGCAAGATTCTACCGTTTTCTCAGTGGTTCGGGCGCTATCATTCCACCACCCAATCCAACTGAAGTAGGACAGTTAAGTAGGGAAGCGGAAGCGCAGTTGGCTCTGAAGAGATTGCCGGACACACAACAAATTGGCTACGTCCTCGAGACAGCCGATACCATCGACGGAACGATGAATGAAGTTATGGCCCTGCCGATTTTGTCGACCGAGACCGGGGAAGTTATCTCCGCGTTGGTGGTGGGCTTTAAGCCATATGAAGTGGTCGACAAAAGCGAAGGCACGGGATTGAAAAGCGGTATTTGGGTGAATGGTCGATTACACCTGCCTTCGCTTCCGAAATCTGCGCAGCGAAAAATCGAGGACGACTTCGCCCAGGCGGTCAGTAAGGCCGATGGCGCGCAAAATAGCCTCAACGTCACGGTTAATGGCGCACCGGAGCTTTTGTTTTACAAACCTCTCAATCCGGGATCGCTCTTCCCGCCGGCGTATGAGATCTGCGTTTATCCGCTCGCTAATTCAATCGCGCAACAGCGTCGGTTAAGCTGGCAAATTGGCGGAGCAGGCGCGCTATTGTTGCTTCTTGGCTTCGTCGCCAGCCATTTCATCGCCGCCCGGCTCTCTGTTCCGGTGGAGAAGCTCGCCGTCGACTCCGAGAAGAATCGCGCGCACTGGAGAGAAGCCGAGGCTGCGCTGGCCTCGACCAGCGAGGAATTAGAACGATCAGCGCGTTATTCCGCCGATGCCTCGCATCAATTGAAAAGTCCGGTCACGGTTCTGCGCGCAGGACTTGACAATCTGCTGAACCGTGAGGGTTTCAAACCGGAAGTCTACCACGAGCTTTCCGGGCTTCTTCATCAGACTTACCGATTGACTGGAGTTATCGACGATCTGCTGCTGCTGTCGCGCCTGGACGCCGGCCATCTGCAGATTGATTCCAAACCGGTGAATCTCAGCCAGCTCATCAATGAATGGATCGACGACCTCAACGCGCTGCCCGACTCGCCGGAGATCAAGATCGAGCAGGAGCTTCCAGCCGAAATATTTGTTGCCGGCGAAAAGCGCTACACCTCGCTCATTGTGCAAAATCTTTTGGAGAACGCGCGCAAGTACAATCGACTGGGCGGCTGCATCCGAGTTGCGGCACGGAGAGATAACGCCGAAGTGGTGCTGACGGTCGGTAACACTGGACGACCAATTGCGCAGACTGCACAACAACACATTTTCGAGCGGTTCCATCGCGGCGCCCCGGTTTCAAATATTTCCGGTCATGGGCTCGGTTTGAATCTGGCGCGGGAACTCGCGCGACTGCACGGTGGCGACTTAAGACTGCTTCGATCGGATAATGATTGGACCGAATTTGAGGTGCGCTTTCGAGTGGCTCGTCCGTCGTTACGTCGCGCCGCGGAAGTAGTATGAAGCTGCTTCGAGGATTGGCCTTTTTTCTGGCCTGCACCGCATACGCGACTGAGCCTGATGACTTTTTAGACCAACTCGATACTGCGCTCACCATCGCCGCCTTTCACGACAATCTTCGCCTGCGATTGAGTGGCACGATCGACCTCGAAGGCTATCACCTTCAGCAGCCCGCACCGGGACTGATCGACAGCAGGATCGACAATCTGTTTAACCCACGACTGACCCTGTTTCTCGATGCCCAAATGGGGTCACAAATTTATTTTTTCGCGCAATCGCGACTAGATCGTGGATTCGATCCGAGTGATCACGGCGCTCAGGTTCGGCTCGACGAATACGCGCTCCGGATCACGCCGTGGGAGGATGGCCGTTTCACATTGCAGGTGGGAAAGTTCGCTACCGTCGTCGGCAATTTTGTCCCGCGCCATTTGTCATGGGACAATCCGTTTATCAACGCCCCGTTAGTTTACGAAAACATCACAGCTATCAGTGACAAAGCTGCACCTGCTTCACCGCAGGATTTCGTAGGAAGCTTTGAGGCGGACGCGAAGTATGAATTCAATCCCGTGATCTGGGGACCAAGCTATGCGACCGGCATTTCTGTTTCCGGCCGACTTGGCCGATTCGATTACGCCGCGGAAATGAAAAATTCAGCGCTCTCTTCCCGGCCAGAATCCTGGAGTGCAACCGAAACTGATTTTGATCATCCAAGCTTCAATGCGCGGCTTGGCTTCCGGCCAAATCAAATATGGAATTTTGGTTTTTCGGCAAGCGACGGCGCATATTTCCGGCCTGAAGCCGAACCAACATTGCCGCGCGGTCGCGGCATTGGCGATTTTCGCGAACTTGTTTTGGGACAAGACGCGAGCTTTGCCTGGCACCATCTGCAAGTGTGGGCGGAATTTTATGAAGCCCGCTTCGAGGTGCCGCAGGTCGGTGACGCGGACACGTTCGCATATTATTTTGAGGCAAAATATAAATTCACTCCGCAACTTTTCGGCGCGCTCCGTTGGAACCAGCAACTCTTCGGCAACATCAATTCCGGCGTGGGAGGAAAGGCTCGCTGGGGTCAGGATCTCGGACGGATCGACGTCGCCGCCGGCTATCGTTTTACGCCGCACACACAATTGAAGCTGCAATATAGTTATCAACAGCAGACTACCGGCCCGCGGGATACCAATCACCTTCTCGCCGCGCAATTTACAGTGCGTTTCTGACTATAGAAGCCTCCGCGGAAAGTAACTGTTGCGTTACTTTTTGTCGGGTTATTTCCGTCACGGCCAGGTGAATAGCTCCTCGCGCAAGGCTGTCTAACCTTGTAACGAAAAAGGAAGGAAACATGAAGGGAATTCTATATTCAATATGCATTGGAAGTCTCGCTTTGGCGCTAACGGCGCAGGGCGAGGAAATTCAGCGCACCGCGAACGTGGACACTAAAGGAAAGCCACGGACCACATCGAGAGTGCACGCAACAACCGCTGCAAGGACACACGCGGCGGTGAGCAACACGCGGATGCAACCAAACATGGCTGGCACCCGGGTTCGTGCGCAAACCGTGACGCCCCGAACGAATGTGAATACGACCCTGCAAAACAGGCAACGGTTCAATGAATCGGCGAGGGCGAGAACTTCTCTGGCGACCAATAGTGAGCGAAATATGAGGGTGAACCGCAATCGAAACGTCACGGTTAACCAAAACCAAAACGTGGTGATCAACCGCAACCGAGCCAGTTTCTCTGAAGCGGTGAATTTGCATCGTCACGAGTTTCATGACCGTGACTTTTGGAGGCGGAACTTCCGGATCGTCATCATCAATAATAACGCTTTCTTCTTTGATGCCGGATTTTGGTTTCCGGCCTGGGGCTATTTCCCCGGAGCGTATTATCCATATGACGGCCCGATCTACGGCTACAACGGTTTAACGCCGGATCAGGTGGTAGTGAACGCGCAAGTGCAGTTGCAGCGTGACGGTTATTACGCCGGTCCCATCGACGGCGTCCTCGGACCGATGACGCGACATGCGCTGGCCGCATTTCAGGTCGATCACGGATTGGCGGTCACCGCCGCAATCGATGAGGCAACAGTCTCGACACTGGGTCTAAGCTAAGATCGACGATCGCAGCTGCGTAACGTGGGGTCGGGGTTCAGCTCTGGCCCCCATTTCTTTATCCGCTATTTGGAAGCGGCAAATCTTTGGGACAAAGCTGCAAAGCTGAATCAAGCTAAAAGCCGATATACTAGCTCTGACCAATGGCTGATCTCTCCTGAAATTGATGCACATTCTGATCGTTGAAGATGAAGTTCGATTGGCGCGGCAGATTGCTTCCGCGTTGACCGAGGCAGGTCACGATCCGACTGTGGTCCACGATGGCGAAGGGGCTTTGCAGGAAGCAACCGATACGCGTTTCGATTTGATCGTGCTCGATGTCGGCCTACCGCACTTGGACGGTTTCGAAGTGTTGCGACATCTGCGCGCGCGACATGTCACAAGCCGTGTTTTAGTGCTTACCGCCCGTGGCGAAGTTAGAGATCGCGTCACCGGCTTGCAGCTTGGCGCAGACGATTATTTGCCAAAGCCTTTTGCGATGCCGGAACTCGTAGCCCGGGTGCGCGCTCTGGGGCGCCGCTATCCGGAAGAACCAGCGCTCAGTTTGCGAGTCGGGGATCTCACGTTCGACCTCGCGAATCACGAAGTGTATCGCGGCTCGGAACGAATCGATTTATCCACGCGCGAGTTGATGTTGTTGAAAGTGCTTATGCGTCAGCCAGCTCGCGTTTTTACCCGCACCGAATTGTGCGAACGCGTCTGGGAACACGAACACGAATACGATACGAAACTGGTCGAAGTTTTCATCGGACGGTTGCGCAAGAAAATTGGCGATCCCCCATTGATTCATACGGTGCGTCACGTCGGCTACACGATTGACGAGTCGATCACACCTGCCGGCACTTAGCGAAAGTAACAACGGCGTTACTTTTCCGGTGCAGCCCGCCCGGTAGATCGCTGCGATTCTACAGGTGTGAAGCGGATGAATAGACGCCCCGCGTTATTCATCAGTGCTTCGATAGTGAACCCCAATACTAAACCAGTTTGAAAGGAAATGTGTATGAATGAAGTCGAAAGTCAGATGTCACCTGAAGTTGCCAAACTCTCACCTGCACGACGCAGCGTTCCGCGGCGAACGTTTCTTTGCCGCATGGGGCTGGGTGCAATCGCGCTCGCTCCCGGAGCTGCTCTGTTCAGCTCAGCCTCAAACGCTTTTGGCGAAGAGGATGCGATCGAGAGCGGGATCAGAGTCGGTGATGCCGCTCTACTCCGGTTCGCAGCGGCGCTCGAGATACTCGAGGCCGACTTTTGGATCCAATACAACGAACTCGGCGGCATCCAGGACAGCGAAGTGCCCGGCGGGACTGGGATTGAGGCCTACACGGAAGCTATTAACGTACTCGATGAGGACATGAACGTATATATTCATGACAACACCGATGATGAAATCACACACCACCAGTTCCTAAATGCGTACTTGGTGTCCAAGGGAGCGGCCCCTGCGAATCTCAATCCATTTCGCACTCTGATGGGCAGCACCGCGACGGGAGTCAACCGAAACAAGATCGGGAGACGGCTGACCAACCTGACCCAGTTAACACTGGATACCAGCTGGTGGACCCGCTACCGCGACGGTGCGCATAACCCGGATCTTGATCCAAACCATGTCTTTCCGCAGGCGATTCCAACTTTGGCGGTGAACCAGCACACAGCCATTCCCAGGACCGATAATGATTTGAAAAATCCTAACTTCCTTCAGGCGATTGCCAACACCGCGGCCTTTCACTTTCCAACGATTGAACAAGGTGGAAACAGCCTCTACCCATCGTTGGCGCAAAGGGCACGCAGCGTGGAAGTGTTGCGCATCCTGATAAGCATCGGCCCGACCGAAACCATGCATTTCCAAACGTGGCAGGACAAGGCGGGCAACGCGCCTCCCTTAACTGCCGTTGACCCGGTAACCGGCGTTTCAGTGACATTTCCCCACTTGGACGTCGCCAACGAGCTGTTCACGAATAACCTGATCATGCCGGAACCCTGTCCGTTCTTGAGCCGAAACCTTCCACGGTGTTCGATCATTCGACCGACGAAGACGCAGGGGGTGGCCATGGGTGCGCTCAAGTTCCTTA
>QHQU01000127.1 GCA_003219925.1 Verrucomicrobiota bacterium | reverse complement strand
GGAAAGGAGCTCACCTTGCATCGCATCGGTTCGATGTTTTGTCTCTTTTTCGCCAGTGGTCCGATCTTCGATCTGGAATCCGCGCAGCGCAGCGATACCAAAAAATTCGCGCAGTTTTTTCACTCATGTCTCGAGCGCGGCATCTATTTTCCGCCGTCGCAATTCGAGACCGCATTTATTTCCGCGGCTCACAGCGACGAAGACATCGAGCAAACTGCTCGCGTTGTAGGCGAAGCCCTGGCAAGTTTGTAGAGGCAGGCGTGCCGCCTGCAAACTTCTGAAAGCAACCGGCACGGCTGCCTCTACAGTTCTCTACCGTCAAAATTTTTGCGTACATCTTCGCCATGGTCTAGGAAAGCCGGCTGTGAGCGCTTCTCCGGCGGAACCAATCCGCGCCGTCGCAAAGTTTTTCTTCGAAGGTGAGCGCAAATTCTTCGTCAAAGGCGTCACCTACGGCCCATTCAAACCAGACGCGTTAGGCAATTACCTTGGAACACAAGATCAGGCAGCGCGCGATCTTGCCCAGATTCGCGCCTCCGGGTTTAACGTTGTTCGGGTTTATCACTGCCCCCCGCGCTGGTTTCTTGATCACTGCGCCGAAGCCGGAGTCCGGGCGCTCATCACTCTGCCCTGGGCCAAACACATCGAATTCCTGCGTGAACGATCGGCCCGAAATGAAATTACCCGCTCCGTTTCCGACGCCATAAAATTGCACGCCGGTCACCCCGCCATTTTTGCCTATCTCGTCGGCAACGAAATCGCGCCGCAGATGGTGCGGTGGTTGGGCGTGCGCCGCGTCACGGAGTTCATCGAACATCTTATCGGGTTGGGGCGCAGCCTCGATCCGCGCGTCTTATTTTCCTACGCTACTTATCCGCCGACCGAATTCCTGCTCCCGCAAAACGTCGATTTTTTTTGCTTTAACGTTTACCTGCATAAGCAGCGCGATTTCGAGCGTTATCTCTTCCGTCTGCAAAATCTCGTCGAAGAGCGTCCGCTCATCCTGGGCGAATTCGGAATGGACACAATCCGACACAGCCAGGACGAGCAGGCCGAAATGCTGAGCTGGCATGTCGATAGCGTGATCAAATGTGGACTCGCTGGCACCGTTTTCTTTTCCTGGACCGACGAATGGTACACCGGCGAACAGGAGGTCACTGATTGGGCATTCGGACTTGTCACGCGCGATCGGCAGCCAAAAAAAGCGCTTCATGCCCTGCGCGAGAAACTCGGGCAAGACGACGCCGTTCTTCCGCATCGTCATCTTAATCAAACGCCGTCAGTCTCAGTTATCGTTTGTTCGTATAACGCCGGCGCAACATTGCGATCGTGCCTCGAGTCGCTCGGCAAAATCGATTACCCCAAGTTTGAGATTGTCCTGGTGGATGATGGATCGACCGACAATACCGCGCAGATCGCCGCTGGATTCCCAAATGTGCGTTACGTTCATCAGCCCAATCGCGGGCTGAGTGTTGCGCGCAATACCGGCGCCACCGCCGCACGCGGCGAAGTATTCGCCTATACCGATGCGGACTGTATGGCGGACGTCGATTGGCTTTATTATTTGATTGGCACGCTCACCAACGGCGACTTCGCGGGCGTGGGTGGTCCGAATGTTCCGCCTCCGGCAAAAACTTGGATCCAGGCTTGTGTCGCCGCTGCGCCCGGTGGGCCGAGTCACGTCCTCTTAACCGACACCGTCGCCGAACACATTCCTGGTTGTAACATGGCGTTTTGGCGGTGGGCTTTCGAAAATGTCGGTGGGTTCGATCCGGAATATCACGCAGCGGGTGACGATGTAGATTTTTGCTGGCGTTTGCAACAAGGCGGCGGCGTGATCGCATTCAGCCCTACTGCCATCGTCTGGCACCATCGTCGTTTTACCCTGCGCGCATTTCGCAAACAACAGGAAGGTTACGGTGAAGCGGAATCGCTTTTGCGTTTTAAACATCTCGTTTTCTTCGGGCCAACCGGGACGGCGAAATGGCGTGGACAGATTTACGGCACCCCGCGCTTCAGTTGGTTCCTTGGCCGCCCGATTATTTATCATGGAATTTTCGCCGACGGATTTTTCCAATCTATCTATCCCACTCCGCAATCAGAAGTGGCGGCTTACCTCAGCAGTATCGAATGGTTCGCCCTTACCATCTTTCTCTTCGGCGCGGGTGTGTTTGTTCCGCCGCTGCGAATCGTGCCGTATTTGATGCTGGGCGGCACGCTCTGTGTTGCGCTCTCTTATATGGTGCGTGCGCGCATCGAGCCGCGCTTCGATACCATCCACTCCCGCCTGTTGGTCATGCTCCTGGCTTTCGCGCAACCACTCGTCCGCGGCTGGTCCCGTTATTTTACCTGGCTGCATTTCAAACGCACTCCCGGTTCTGTCATTGCGCAGCATGAGAAGCTGCCCCCCGGTAAGAAAATTGGCCGAAGCTGGGGCCGCCTCGCTTATTGGAACGAAGAAGGCAAGGATCGTCACAGCCTCTTACGAGAAATTTTCACGCTCCTTAATCAGGAAAACTGGCGCTACTCGATCGATACCGGCTGGCAGGAATGGGACATCCAGATTTACGGTAACTTCTGGTGGAGCATCATCCTACGAACGGTCACGGAATATCATGGCGGCGGAAAATGCCTGACCCGCGTCCAACTTCGCTACCGCTATGTCACCACCACCGTGATCGTCAATCTCATCGTCCTCACCTTATTCATCTATCATTTCCTTAAAACCGGGCACGTCCAACTTTTCTTCGCCATCCCTTATGCACTCTTCGCCTTGTTCCTATTTCTGAGAGCACGCCGGTTGAAAACGCGGGTGCGAGAGCTGGTCGATTTTGCGGCTTATCGGATCAATATGAATCGCATTTTGCGATCGCGTCTTCGCGGCAATCCAACCGCCGACGCACCGAAGTGAAATTGCGATTTTGGATCGCGCTTGTCGCGCAATTCGTGCTCTTCGCTTCGCTTAAACTTTTCGACGATTGGACCCTGGAGTGGATGCCGGTGTATTTTGTCGCCTGCGCCATTCTTTGCGGCCTCGCTTATTTATTTGCATCGACCGAATTTGCCGCGCTTAACAACGCCGTCTGGATTTTTTGGTTCGTCACCATCGGGCTGCGTTTGCTGGCCCTACCCCAGGCACCGAGCAACGAAGTCTGGCGCTTTCAAGCCGACGGCGTGATTCAACGCGCCGGATTCAATCCCTATCAGGTCGCGCCGAATGATCCACGCGTAGCCGGCAAAATCCCGGAGCTTGCGCGCGTCCCACGGAACGATGAACCCACAGCCTTCGCACCGGGTGCAGAGGTTTTATTTCGCATCATCCCGGCGACGAACAACGCGCTGCTCTACAAAACAATTTTTGGCGTTGCCGATTTACTCGCCATCGCGCTCATTCTTCGGCTGCTTGATAAACAAACCACCGTCTGGTTGGCCTGGAACCCTCTCGTCGCTTATAGTTTTTTTGGCGCAGCACATTTCGACAGCATTATTTTGCTCGCAATTGTCGCCCTGATTTGCTTCCTCGAACGATTTGAACAAACGGTGCAATCGCGCTGGAAATTTGCTCTCGGCGCCACGGTCGCGCTCGGAATTGCCATCGCGCTTCGACCGGTCTGCCTGGTTTTGTTAATTCCGTCTCTTTTTGCCCTGCGTCGCTATTCCATTGCACTCGCTGCGGCCATCGCTTTGCCCGTTCTCCTTGATTGCGTGTTTCAATTTCCCTTTGCGCAAAATCTTTTCGGAGACTTCGGGCATGTCAGCCGGCTCAACGATTTATTTTGGTGGCTGATTGAAGACACGATTTTACCAAACTGGCATCAGCAATATTACCGCTACGACGTAATCCTTCTGATCGTGTCGGCGCTGATTGGTCTCCTTTGCATGCGCGACTGGCGGCGCGGCATGCTTTGGTCACTCGGCGCCAGTCTTATTCTCGCGCCAGTCTTAAATGCTTGGTACGTAACTTGGATTCTGCCAGTCGCGACCTGGCGACGTGCCTTTGCCTGGCATTTTCTGAGTGTCACTATCTTCGCTTACTACCTCTTTTATAATGAGCGCCTTTTCGCGCTCCCCTGGCACGCCGAACCGTGGTTGCGAGGCATAATCGTGTTGCCCGTGCTTTTCGCCATGACTGTAATGGTAACGCAACGCCACCAGGTTCTAAAACCCAGCTAACTTAACACCTCGCTTATCGCCCGCTTGAAATCTTCCGGCAACGGCGCTTGAAAATACATCCGCTCTTTCGTCCGTGGATGATTTAACCCCAGTTTCCATGCATGTAACATTTGGCGCGAAAAATTCCCCGCACGGCGTCCTCCGTAAACAACATCGCCTAAGATGGGATGCCCAAAATATTGAAGATGAACCCGAATTTGATGTGTCCTGCCACTGTGCAACCGGCACTCGAGCAAGCTCGCCTCTCCTCCACTGCGTATTACTTTAAAATCCGTTCTCGCTTCTCGCCCGCCTTCGCGCGCGATCGCCATCCTTTTGCGATGAACCCGATGACGCGCGATGGGGGCAACAATTGTTCCGGAACCCCGACGCAGCTTCCCGGCGACGAGCGCTAGGTAAATCTTTTCAACTGTGCGGGCCGCGAATTGTTGGGAAAGCTCCTGATGGGCAAAATCATTCTTTGCCACCGCCAGGCAGCCACTTGTTTCCTTATCCAGCCGATGAACAATCCCCGGTCGCTCCTTCCCGCCGATGCCGGAAAGATTTTTGCAATGCGAAAGTAAGGCGTTGACCAATGTGCCGCGCTTGCGGCCGGCGCCAGGATGAACCGAAATTCCCGCCGCTTTGTTTATAACAATCAAGTCGTCGTCTTCGAACAAAACGGAGAGTGCGACCTTTTCCGGGACCAGATCAAGCGCTTGAACGGGTGGTTCGACCAGGATAACGCGATTGCCTGCTCGTACAATGTCGCGCGCACGCGGCACCGCGCCGTTAACTGTGACGAACCCATCGCGGATAAGCGCCTGGATTCGAGAACGCGAAAGCTCGTTCGCAGAATTGGCAAGAAAACGGTCCAGCCGCGTGCCCACATCCGTTCCTTTAACGATAAATTCACGGCGGTTTTCCTGTGTCATTGACGATGTTACTATCGCAAAAATGAGCGACCCGAACACCATTTCGTGTCCCAAGTGCGATGCGCCGATAGATATCGGCGATGCCGAACCTCTCTCGCGCGTGGCCTGTCCGGCTTGTGGCGAACGAATACGGATCGCGCGCTCGTTTAATCATTTCGAGTTGCGCGAGACCCTTGGTACCGGCGGAATGGGGACGGTTTACAAAGCGCGCGACACCCAATTGGACCGGGATGTGGCCCTGAAACTTTTGCGCAAAGATCTGGGGCCGGAATACGCCAATCAATTGCAACAGGAAGCCCGGATCACCGCTTCGGTCAATCATCCCCATGTGGTCCAGGTATTTTCCTTCGGCCACGATCACGATCAGTACTATCTCGTGATGGAGCTGGTCGACCGCGGAACGCTCGATGACCTTATTGCGGAACAGAAAAAACTTCCCGAGGCAGACGTGCTACGCGCCGGGATCGAGGTGGCCCGCGGACTACGCGCAGCTTACCAAAAAGGATTGATCCATCGCGATGTCAAACCGGCCAATATTTTGTTCAACGAAGAAGGGATGGCGAAGATCAGTGATTTCGGTCTGGCGGGAATTGTCGAGCCCCAGGCGCAATCTAGCGGCGCTATCTGGGGAACTCCTTATTACGTCGCGCCGGAACGATTAAATAATCAGCCGGAAGATTTTCGCAGCGATATTTACAGTCTCGGCGCCACCCTTTTTCACGCGGTGGCGGGCCGGCCGCCGTTCGACCGGGAAACCACGTCGGCGTCCGATCTGCGCGCGTTGAAGAACAATCCGTTGAAACTGAAAGACGTGGCGCCGGATGTTTCACGGCCAACCGCCAATGCAATCGCCAGAATGATCGCGCCCGACCCGCGCTTGCGTTTCGCCTCGCACGATGCGCTCATCCTCGCCCTCAAGAAAGCGGAGCGCATCCTTCACGGTGAACCGGAACCGTGGAGCGCCAAAGTGGCTTTGCTCATCGCCGGCGCCACTCTCATCGCTCTAATATTGTTTGGCTGGATTTTTTTCAGCCACCAGGGAGGGCCAGCGAACGTTACAGCATCGGCCAGCTCAACTCCCGCCTTCGATATCAACCGCGAATTTGATGATGGGCGCCAGCAAATAATCGACGGCAAATACCCGGCGGCCCGCGCCACTTTCGCGCGCCTGGCTTCAGAAACCAAAAATAGACAACCCATCTACGATTGGGCATTGCTCAATCAGGCCCTCGCCGCTTCGCTCGACCAGCAGGAATCGCAAAAGCGCCGGGCCCTGCAGGAAGTGGAAAATGCCGGTAGTGGCGGTTTCGCCGATCCGCAGCTCGGTGCATTTCTTCTCGAGACCGCGAAACACGCCAATGAGCGCCGTGCCATTGCGCTCTCCGATATTTCCGATCATGAGGCCAAGCCATTCGCGTTATTTTTACTGGGACTGACCGACGTCCAGCTTGGACGATTCAATGATGCGAAGGCATTGCTGGAGGCATTTACTTTATCGCAACCCAGCGGGAGCTTGTCCTGGATCGATAAATACAAACCAATCGCGCGAAAATATCTGGATGATACACGGGCGTGGCTCGCCTGGAGAGAGCAGAATGGATCAGCGAAAAGTCCTGCGGAAATCAGGAGTGCGCTGGAAAAGTTGCGAACGCTGAAATTACAAAAGCCAACAGCAATTTCAGCCGAGGTCTTGCTGGCGGAAAGAACCTTGGCTAACCAGCTTGATCAGGCCGAGAAAACGGAGAGATCCGTGCGGCAAAAACAGCACCAGGATTTGGTGGCGCGTGAAATGCCGCAGTTGAACGCAGCCCTGGAATCCTATCGGCGGCTCGCTGCTGTTTATGATTTCACCGGAGCCGCCAGTGCAATTAGAAAAGTCAAAGTAACGGAGCCGTCGCTGAGGGAGACGCAACGTAATTATCAAAATGCGGCCGATTGGCTGGCGGAATGGAAAGCAACGCTGATTAACGATTTGAATGCGCACAACTATAACGGCGCCGTCATTGTGAGCGATACCCAATACAACGGAATCGCAGGCGCGACCGCGAACAAGCTGAAAATGAAAGTTCCTTATGGTTCCGCCGAAACCACCTGGGTGAAAGTGCCCGCTACAACCCTCGTGACCGTCTCGAGTTCCTTCGCCACCGATGCCGACCGGCAATGGCGCTGCGGCGTTTTTGCGTGGACGATCGGGCAAACGAATGCCGCGCGACAACTTTTCGATGCAGCCTGCTCAGCTAAGCCATCTTATATAGAAGCGCGCAAGTTTTTCGACCAGACGAAACCGTAAATCAGTGGCAAGCCACCTGCTGAAACTAGGAGGGTGCGCTCCGCTTGCTGTTTTTTCCTCCTGGCGCTTGGCCTGGCGATGGCAGCCACGTTGCCGCTTACGACGAGCGATATCAGCCTCATGCTACGCTCAGGTTATTCCGTGCCGACGATTGAGGCAGAACTTGCCACCCGCCATTTCGCCGACCAGCTCGATGAGGGTAAGCGCAACCAGCTAATCAAGGCCGGCGCCACCACTGAGCTATTGGATGCAATTGAGAGCGGAAATTTCTCCGTTCCGAAAGACGAACTGGAAAAGTCGCGCCGCAAAATGGACGAGCAGACAGCCGAACGGGCGCTCATGGCCGAGAGAGCAAAAAGAAATGATACTCTTTACCAAAACCAATTGATCAAACAGCGGGCACGGGTGGTTGCGCATGGTTCCGCCGATGCCATTGCCGGCGCAGCTAAAGGCAATCTGGTTCGCCTTCAAAACGGGAACCTGGTGTCCTGTTATGATGAGGAACTTGCGCCGAAGCAAATCTATGGTCTTTACTTTTCCGCTCACTGGTGCCCACCTTGCCGGAAGTTCACACCGCAACTGGTCGCCTATTATAACCAGATCACGCATGACCATCCCGAGTTCGAAATTATTTTCGTAAGCGCCGATAAGTCCGCCGACGGCATGGCAACCTACATGCGGGAGAGCGGCATGCCCTGGCCAGCAATCGAATACGGCAAGCTCGCCAATGTTCCGGCGTTGCAAAAATACGCTGGCAAGGGGATTCCCGATCTCGTCGTTGTCGATGCCAGCGGCAAAGTTTTGGCCGACAGCTTTGTCGGCGGCAAATACGTCGGGCCAGGGAGAGTCCTTGATGACCTGAACGCGATTTTCGCGCGGGCGAGTTCCCCGCAAGTCGCCGCCAATCGCTAACGCGAGCGCAAAATTGTAGGGCGTCTGGGTCAGACGCCGATTTACTTAAACGCCGTCTCACTAGACGGCCTACAAATAGCGCCTGCGAAATGCACGTCTGAGGCGCCACTCGCGCTGCGTCACCACTCCTCAGAATCTGCAAGATTCACAGACGGATCCCGGCTCCCACAGCGGGTCAATGAAAAAGTGCAAAAAGTGAGGACCGACTCCTATTTCTCCCCTGGTGTAGTGGCAGCCGTGTCGGCTGCGACCTTCGCCGCGCTGCGGCCGCTGGCCCGCCATAACTCCAGCGCCTCCTGTTTGTACTCTTCGGTATATCTCGCTTTGGTGCGAGCGGGCTTCGTTAACTGTGTCTTCATGTGGGCTTCCCTTTCGGGTTTTGACCCTTAGCCCACTGTCCGTCAAATCAATGCAACCCCTAGTCCTTACTTTTTGCACTTTTGGGCCTCCCTTTGCTTCGACAAATCCAATGCGATACGAGCGACACTATAGAACAGCATCAGTGCGGCAACGGGAACTAGCCAAATACCCAGTCCCGGATCTCCGCCGTAACTAACGACTCCTCCGAGAAAGAAGCCCACCGGGAAAAGGAGCCCGGCCCAAATCAAACAGAACGATACCGAAGGCCGAATTTCAAACTGCTCCACGCTTCGCGCAGTCAAGCCTGCGACGATATTGACCAGCGCCAAAGCGGTGCCGTGAGCGTGCGCCAGGGTAAACATAAGCTGGCGCATCTCGTTCCCGACATCAACGTACCAACCTACTTTGAATCCGTGCAACGTCTCGAGCACGCCACCTAACGACAAAAAGACAAGGAGCGACCACCAACCAAAGCGCAAATTGCGATCGGAGTGATGCTCGATGGAGGGCGGACGATTGGATGGACGCATCATTCAGCAAGAATAATCCGCTTGTCGTCGCGCTCGCTCCGTAGTCGCTGGAAAATATCCTGCCGAAAACGTCCCTCGGCATCCAGTGCCGTCTCCGGCGGGTAAGTCACATCAGGGTTGCGGATTTCGCGCAGCCATTTTTCATACGCGTGCGCGCTTACTTCACTGATCGAATTGTCAGCGGCGGTATAGGTAAAGGTAAAGCCAGAAAATCCGGGCAATGTCTGTAGCGATTTCCAGGCATCGAACCGCACCGCGGCGTACGGATCGCTCATACTATAGATGAGGTAGGGATAAAGCCAGTCGTGCCCGGCAGTTTTTTGCGCGCTCTCCCAACCCATTCCCCAGGCTATGAGAGCGCGCTGCCCGGCATCACCTTTCACAATCCATTGCACAGCCGCAGCAATATTTCGATCGTCGGGCGAAAGCGGCGGCATCGGCTCGTGGTACCACGCTTCTAGTTTCTGCGCGGTCCAGGTAAGGGTCTGGTTAAGGTGACAAAGATTGCACGCATTCGGCCGTCCATAGTTAGTGCTTTCCACGACCGTAGGCGAAGAAACCTGGTGGCTGCGCATCGCGTGCAGCAAACCAAATGTCGTCCGCGGCATGTGACAGTTGTAACACCGGCTCCCGCTTGAATCAGCAAGATGGTGCGTGTGTGCGCTAATGTTCGTCGCCATCGTTTGGTGGCATTGCAAACACGCTGTGTCAGAATCCATCTTCGGTTTCAGCTGGGCGTTGTGCGCCCATTTTTCCAGACTGGTTTGACCGGGGGAATCGAGATGCATTTCGTGGCAGGAAATGCAGGAGAATTCTCCGCCACGAAAACAGGGCGACGCTTGCACGCCATTAAGCTCTCTTCCCGTCACCCGAACCATACCGTCGCCCCAGAATCGGCTCCTAAAAAAATCCGGCTCAGTCCGGCGGATGAAATCCTTCGCTTCGGTGTGATCCGGCGCCTGTGGTTGAACGACAAAACGTTGAGCGAGATCGTGCGCACCCGGACGATAGCCACTGCCATGGCGATTGAAATCAATCTTGTCTGACATATTGTTAAATGCCCACACGCTGTGGCACTGACCGCAGTCGAGTGCCGAATCGGCTGCCTTCAAGCGCGCTGGATTTGTAACCGTCGGATCCGTTTTGGTAGTGAGATGAAGTTTGAAGCGGCGGATTGGATTGCGGTTGTATTCGATGTGCTGACGCCCCTCGCTGTGGCAGGCTTCGCACGCGACGCCAAACTCAGCGACCTGCGAATCCCATCTGTTACCCTCGACAAAACGCGATTGCCCCTGCGTGACGTGGCAATCCATACAAGCGCCATTCCAGGCACCGAGAGAATAATATTCCTTTAGGCCGGGGGGAATCAGAAACGTCTGCGCCACCGGAGCCCACATTTTTTCCGCGACGATGTAAGCGAAGGGAAGTTGTAGCAAGGTCCGGCCTTGGCCAGTTTCCAACCACAGGATTTGCAATGTGTGCGAACCCGTCAGCAGGACGACTTGTTGCGGTTCGCCATAGCTACCGCCTTCTGATCGCACGCGAATAAAGAACTTGTCACCGCAGCGTTCTCCCTTGTACTCGCGGCCGTTGGAAGTCAGGTCAAGCTTGCTCATGTCATCGGGAAGACTGGCCGGCGTTGCTACCTGCGTCATGGTGCGATGAAATGATCCGTGCCAGCTGGTATAATTCTCGGCATGACAGGCTCGGCACGCACTTGATGTCGCGTAACCGGAAATCTCCGATTGGATGGGCCGATTCTCCGGCGGTAGCGCCTCGGTCCGAAAGTCACGGAGGGAAATCGAGGTGAGAATGCCCGCGCCTGCGACAGTGGCAATCACTAGGAAACCATGCCACCAGGATCGAGATAGCTTCGACATTTGCTCGCATCGATATTAGGGGAAGCACAAACGCGGGGCAAACCTGCCATTTGACCTTAACGGGCACGACGGTGAACGAATCTCGGTTTCGAGAGTCAGATTTACACGAATGGTTCCGATGTTAAGTTTTATCGGGCGCACCTTTTGCGCCCACGCAAATTAATGGAGCAAACCCCGCCATTTCCTTCACCGGAAGAACTGAAATCTAAGCTCGCCGACTTCATGAAATCGAATTTTGGCGACCGGGTTGCGTTTACCACCCTCACCCAGCCGGACACAGTCGAGACGGGAACCGATGAGAAGAGCCCACCGGAAGAGGCAAAGGAATTCGAATTTCATTTTTTGCCACGCGACATCAAAGCACATCTCGATCGTTTTGTGATCAAACAGGACGAAGCGAAGAAGGTGCTCTCGATTGCAGTCTGCGATCATTACAACCACGTCAATCACGTCCGGCAGTTGGAGAAGGAACATGCAGATGGCGCAGCCGAGACGGAATACGCCAAGCAAAATGTCATTCTCGTCGGCCCGACTGGTGTCGGGAAAACGTATCTGATCAAACACATCGCCGATTTGATCAAGGTCCCCTTCGTTAAGGCGGACGCGACCAAGTTTAGCGAGACCGGTTACGTCGGTGGCGATGTGGAAGATTTGGTGCGCGAGCTGGTGCACAAAGCCGATGGCGACGTCAATCGGGCACAGTTCGGAATCATTTACATCGACGAAATCGACAAGATCGCGTCGGCCGGCGGCATGATCGGGCGCGACGTCAGCGGTCGTGGCGTGCAAACGACGTTGCTCAAGTTGATGGAAGAGACCGAGGTGCCGTTGCGCAGCGCGATGGATTTGCAGGGGCAAATCCAGGCGGCACTGGAATTTCAAAGGCGCGGTAAATCGAGCCGACAAACCATCAACACCCGCCATATCCTATTTGTCGTTAGCGGGGCATTCGAGCGCCTGAAAGAACAGGTTTCGCGCCGCGTCAAAGGACAGATCGGATTCAGCGCCGAACCGATTCGAGTGATGGACAACGAACTCTTCCAATTCGTTGGTACCCAGGATTTCATCGAATTTGGATTCGAGCCGGAATTCATCGGGCGTCTTCCGGTGCGTGTTGTTTGCGAAGAACTAAGCGCGGATGATCTCTTCAGTATCATGAAGTATTCGGAAGGTAGTTTGCTCCGGCAATACGAGCGCGCCTTTCGTGCTTACGGTATCGCCATCAGTTTCGAAGATGAGGCGCTGCGTTTAATGGCGCAGGCTGGGGCGAGGGAGAAAACTGGCGCGCGCGGCTTGTTGACGGTATGGGAAAAACTCTTTCGCGATTTCAAATTTTATCTCGCCGGCTCCGGTATCAGCCAACTGCGGGTGACGGCCGAATTAGTGCACGAACCGAAACGCGTTTTGGATCGCCTGTTGGCGGAAGGTCACAAACATGAAGTGGTCGCGCTCGATCAGCAGATCGATGTCTTCACCGAATCATTCCGCCGGCAGCATAATCTCGAGATCGCGTTTGAGGACGCGGCGCGACGCCGGCTGGTCGAACGGGCGCAAACTGAAAAAATGTCGATGGCGGATTTGACGGCGCACCTGTTTCGCGATTTCCATTTTG
>QHQU01000126.1 GCA_003219925.1 Verrucomicrobiota bacterium | reverse complement strand
TTGCAGCGGTTATTCCGACGAAGCGGCGCTCGCGGAATTCTTGCAATACGGATTCCGCGGGGCATTACCGAAACCGTTTACCCGGCGCGATCTAGCGGATGTATTGCAACGCGCCTTTATAACCTCGAAAAGCGAGCCGGCGTTCGTCCGCTAGCTCTTGGGCAACTTTTCCAGCGCGGCAATGATGGCGTCCGGTCCGCCCTCGATGTAGCCGAAGAAATTCGCCACTCGCTTCCCTTCGGGATTCAAGACGATCAAGGTCGGAAAACCTTCGATTTCATATTCGCTGGCCAATTTCATGTTTTGCTTTCTGACCGCGTCGCTCTGCGCTTTGGCACGAGGAAAATCGAGTTCAACCAGAATCAGATTTTTCGCGGCGTACTCCTGGAACTGCGGTTTGGAAAAAATTTCGGCCTGCATGAGCTTGCAATAGCTGCACCAATCCGAGCCGGTGAACTCAAGCAGAACAAGCTTGTGATCCGATTTCGCCTTCGCCTTGGCTGCGTCGAAATCAGTCAGCCAGTCAACCTCGGCCGGGACAAAAGCGGCAGAAAGGAAAATGGCTGAACAGAAGAGAACCAGTTTCTTCACGTCACAAGTGTCCGCCAAAGAAGCGGCTTGCGCAACTTTGCTGCAGATTGCCGGGTTCGGTTAGCGAAGTTTTCGGCCTCGGCCGGAAGCCGGTGTCACTTGGAACCGGTGCTCCCAGCTAAGGAGGTCAATTCCATCCAGCCGCAAGCGAACCAGACCCGTCACGTACGATTGCCCCCCAGGGGAAAAGGGGAGGGCCCGGCGCGGGAAAACGCCGGGCCGTCACCAGAAGATCTTATTTGATATGTCCCGAGACGAGCTTGGTCATCTCGAACATGCTGACCTGACTTTTGCCGTTAAATACCGGCCTGAGCGAGTCGTCCGCGTTAATCATCGTTCGTTTCTTTTTATCCTGACAACCGTGTTTCTTGATGTAGTCCCACAGTTTTTTCGTGAGTTCGGAACGCGGGAGCGGTTTCGACCCAACGATGGCAGAGAGTTTTTCATCAGGCTGGACGGGGCGCATGAATGCGGCGTTCGGCTTGCGTTTGGACTTTTTGGCTTTGGTTTTCGGCATGACCGCTGATTAAAACCGAAGCAACGAACAGGGCAATACATTTTTTGCCTCGAGGGAAATTAATTTTTTCCATTGAAACGGCGGACCACCAGCGCCGCAATGTCATCCGGTGGGACGGGGGTAGTCGAGGAAGAGACGGAGTCGCGCAACAAATGTTGCAGGAAGGACTGTGCATTGCCTGGCACGGCGAGTAATTGTTTCGCCACCATCGCCGGGGCGAGCCTGGGATGATCGGTGTCGCCTGCGCCATACAAACCGTCGGTGTAAAGCAGAAATAAATCTCCGCTGCTCAAGCGCACTGGTGTTTCGCTAAAACTTGACCCAGCAACCAGCCCGAGCGGTGGCGAGGTCGACGCGATGGATTCGGTTTCTCCGTTGTGTCGTGCCACCAGCAACGGCGGATGGCCGGCCCCCACGATACTGCCCGCGCCGCTTCGCGGATCAAGCGCCACGCACATCGCGGTCATGAAGGAGCGGGCGCCGAGAATGCTGCGAAAATCGCGATCGACTGCGCGCATGATTTCCGTTGGGGTTTCGTTTTCGGCGTTGGCGTGATGAAAAAGCAATTTCGCCAACGTGGTCAACAACGCGGCCGCCGCTCCATGTCCAGTGGCATCAGCAATCCAAAAAAGCATCCGGCCATCGCGCATGCGCAGCCAGCCGTAAATGTCGCCACCCACCTGGATGACCGGACGATAAAACGCGGCAATTTCCCATCCCGGCAACGCCGGTGGTGTTGCTGGAATAAGCGAGCGTTGCGTTCGTTGCGCTGCATCAAGGTCCTGTTCCAGATTTCCGCGCCACGCTTCCAATTCTTCGTTTTGCCTGAGCAGTTGCTCGCGCATCGAACGCAAACGCAATTGGGTTTCGATGCGTGCGCGCAACACCTCGGGATGGATGGGCTTGGTCACGAAATCATCTGCCCCCGCTTCTAGACAAAGCACTTCACTTTCCTCTCCGCCGTGACCGGTGAGCATGATGGTCGGAATCTGCGCTATTACCGGAGAAGAATCGGCCCGAATTTGCTTTGAAACATCAGCCCCGTTTAGGCCGGGCATGTCGTAATCAAGGAGAAGAAGACAGGGCGGCTGCTTGCGGACCAATTCCAGCGCTTCTTCGCCGCTTTCGGCTTCGGCGCAGGTATAGCCGGCGGCGGTCAACGTTCGCGCCAGCAAACGCCGGCTCGCCCGATCGTCATCAACCACGAGGATAGAATTCTCCAGGCGCGTCATCCTTTGAATAGAATCGAAAAGTAATGGCGCGCGACATGTATCGGCCGAGCGATATTGCATGGCAGCTCAATTATCGAAGGTCGCGCTTTTCGGTTGTCAGTATATTAGGCTTGAATTAGAAGAGGGCGGGTTCGTCGAATCGATTTTATGAAATGTTCATCGTGGCTCGTTTTTCTGGGCGGTTTTGTCTTTGTATCCTGCGCTGAGGACGAGCCGGCGGTGCGTCATCGCGTCGCGCGTTATCCAAACGCGCCCGAAGAGCAGCCGATCACGCAGCCCTACAATCCGAACCAGCCCCCGGCGCCGCCCTCGACTACCGAGGAGAATCCTCCACCGGAAGCCTCCGCCTCGCCGGCCGCGAGGACGACCAAGGGCGATCTCCCTTACGGCATTCCGGTGCCGAATAAACCCGGATTTGTCACCAGCCCCTACGCGCCTAATCAGGGCTATGTTGATGTTCGCGGCTTCCCACCGGGAACCGAAGTGAAAGATCCCTACACCAACAAGATCTTTCTGGTGCCGTAGGAAGCTCGCTTCGTTCGGGGTGAAAGAGTCGGGTTGCTGGACAAGCGCGCCGGATATCGGATGATTCCTCCTTCCAGGTTTGGGGCGGCTGGGGATTCGAAAGATTAAATGGAACTTCGCGTCAAACGCGCACCTCACATCGACACGGAAATCACCGTGCCGGGGGACAAGAGCATTTCGCATCGCGCCGCCATCATCGGTGCGCTCTCCAACGGAGTTTGCCGCCTCGATGGATTCCTCATGGGCGACGATTGTATGCGTACCGTTAATGCGTTGCGGGCGCTCGGGGTTCGGATCGATGAGGCGGAGGCCAATGCAATTATCGTCCATGGAAAAAAGCGAGTGCTCAGTGCGCCAGCCGCCGACATTGATTGCGGCAACTCCGCTACCACCATGCGGTTGATGGCGGGACTTCTCGCAGGGCAAACCTTCGAGAGTCGCCTGGTGGGAGACGCTTCTCTTTCCAGGCGGCCGATGGATCGCGTCATTGCTCCATTGCAGCGGATGGGAGCAAACATTACCGCGGAAGGCCCGGACCAGACCCCACCGCTGCGCATTCGCGGGGGCTCTTTGCGCGGAATCCGATATCAAATGCCGGTCCCCAGCGCGCAGGTGAAAAGCGCAATCTTGCTCGCCGGTCTTTTTGCCAAAGGAAAAACCGCAATTGTCGAGGAAACGCAAACGCGCGATCACACCGAGCGAATGCTGCGTTACTTTTTTGTTCGCACGACACGGGATGAAAACGGCACCATCGCGATTTTTGGCGATCAGGTTCCAGAGTCGCGCGACTTCCGAATTCCCGGTGATCTCTCTTCCGCCACTTACTGGCTGACAGCGGCAGCCGCGCAACCCGGAGGGCATTTGCTTGTTCGCGAACTCGGCTTGAATACCACGCGCACACCTGTGCTCGGTGTGCTGGTCCGCATGGGAGCCCAGGTTCGCGAAGCGATCGAAGATGTGGATCAGCTCGAGCCACGCGGCATCGTTGAAATAACGGGTGCCATGTTGAAAGGCACCGTTATTCAAGGAAAAGAAGTTGCGCAATTGATCGACGAGCTTCCGGTACTGGCGGTGGCGGGCGCCCTTGCCAACGGCACCACCATCATCCGCCAAGCTCAGGAATTGCGGGTGAAGGAAACCGACCGAATTGCCGCAATCGCTCACAACTTACGAGCGATGGGCGCGCAAGTGATCGAATTAAGCGATGGGCTTGAAATCCATGGCCCGGCGCCGCTACGTGGCGGACGCATCCCGAGCTTCGGTGATCATCGCATCGTCATGGCGTTTGCCATTGCTGGGCTCTTCGCTGACGGGGAAACCATCATCCAGGACGCCGAGTGCGTCGAAATTTCCTATCCCGGCTTCAGAAATGCGCTCGAACAATTCATGACAACAAAGCGCGGCCCGGGAAGCACACCGGTGATCGGATCGCGCTCGTTGGCGCCGGTTGACGAATAATCGTTAGGCGACGCTCGCCATCTTTGCGGTTGGCATCCCGAACCCGAATGCCGTTCGGGGTGAGGGATCTCACGAGTTGACGATGTGCGTGCAAGCTACTTTGTGCGACCCATCATCGTGGGCGAGGTCCCTCGCTTGCGCTCGGGATGACGGGTGCGAAACCCTTACGGTTATCTCATCGGGATCTCTTAAATTCGCACGAGATGACAGTCGCAATGACCAAGAGCTTGCTTCCGCGCGATTTCCAATGAAGAAACGTCGCAAGCCTCAATGCCCGCCCATCACGTCATCGCCATCGATGGTCCCGCCGCTTCCGGCAAAAGCAGCGTAGCGCGCACTTTGGCCCAGCGGCTTCAATTTTCCCATGTCAACTCCGGGGCGATGTATCGCGCGGTGACCTGGCACGTTTTACAACGCGGCGTCAACGTGCACGAACCAGCTGCTGTTGCTGCCGCCGTCGAGCGATCAAGAATTGTCTGCGATCTTATCGATAACCAATCGCGCATCTTAATTGATGATCACGATCCCACTCTGCATTTGCGCGATGATGATGTTAACCGTGCCGTTTCTCTCGTCAGCAGCGTTCCGCGTGTTCGCGAGATTCTCGTCGCTCACATGCGTGAGTACGCCAGGAAAGGCAAGGTTGTCATGGAAGGCCGCGACATCGGGTCAGTCGTGTTCCCGGAAACGCCTTTCAAATTTTATATCGATGCCTCCCCGGAGGTGCGGGTGCAACGGCGGCTGGCCGAAGGGCAACGCGATGAAATCGCCGTGCGCGATCGCGCTGATTCTTCACGCATCGCTTCACCACTTGTCATCGCACCGGATGCTACGGTCATCGACACCTCTGCGCTCACCATCGATAGCGTGGTCGATCAAATCATGCAGCGATTAGTCAGAAAAGGTTTGCCGGTTCAATCCCAGACAGGGCCGGCGCGCCCGCAACGGATGAACCCGTACTATTGGCTGGGCTACACTCTCTCCCGTTTACTTGCCCAAGTCGTCTTTCGATTTCGCATCTTGCATCGCGAACGCATGATCCAAAGCGGGCCGGTAATTCTGGCGATGAATCATCAGAGCTTTTTCGATCCGCCGCTGGCGGGCAACGCTTCAGATCGCGCGATTTTTTTTCTCGCCCGCAAAACGTTGCTCGAGCACTGGTTTTGGGGCTGGCTCCTGCCCAAGCTGAACGTCATTCCAGTCGATCAGGAAGGCAGCGATCGCAGCGCCCTTAAAGCATTGATTCGAATTTTGCGGGCCGAACAAGCGACGCTCGTTTTTCCGGAAGGAGCGCGCACCCTCGACGGTAATTTGCAGCCGGCCCAGCCCGGTCTTGGCCTGGTTATCGCGAAAACGCTGGCGCCGGTCGTGCCGATGCGCATCTTCGGCGCGCACGAAGCCTGGCCACGGGGGAGCAAGAAAATCCGTTTTCATCCCATTACCATCGTGGTTGGGCATCCGATTTTTTTTACTGAAGCGGACATCGCTGAACGAGGAAAAGACATGTATCAACGTTTGAGCGAGCGGGTGATGAACGAAATTGCTAAACTAACGATCGATGGAAACGAGTAAGGACAAGGAGGAACGCGTGTCGTCGAGAGGCGCGTGGATCGCGATGATTGCGATTGTTGTTGGTCTAGTCGTAGTTGCGACCTACGCCAACTGGCGAAATGCGCATCGCGATCAGATTGAGAGTACGACCGTCACCCGCTTTGCCCCGGAAGCTTCGCCTTCGCCGACACCTTAACTCGGGTCGGAATGGCAGGAAGCTTGCTGGCTGCAAGCCAATGTCACACACTGAAATCAAACGGTAAGAAAGGTCTAAAGGTTGATGCAAAAGGCTTTTTGCTTCCTCGCCCTGAGCGCATGTTTTTTTGCATGTCAGAGACAGCAAGCCAGCGACGAGGTGCTTGCCCAGATTCAAACTGAAGTGCCTGTGCCGGCGGAAGGACCGGAAACAATCGAGAACACGCCGACTCCGACAAACCTGGCGGCGACACCGAGTCCGGTTAAATCGATAACGCCGCAACCGGAGGCAAGTGTCACTCTTACAGCCACGGAAACTCCGATTTTATCGCCGACTGAGACACCCACGCCCACGATCTCATCCACCCCGGAGGCGACCGTGCAAACGCCCGAGCGTGGCGAAAAACCAGTCGTTACTTCAAAGCCGCGCCTGCGCCTTAACCCGTTATCAACGGGCACTCCCTTTCCGCAGGCAACGGTATCGGCCGAGCTCAGTCTAACTTCGTCACCGGTTACTTCACCCGTTCCCTCCGAGGCCGGGTCGCGGGCTGAAAAACCCGCCATCGCAACGCCCGCGACCAGCTCCTGGATTCGCAACGCCAGTGCCAAAAAGCGAGCGAACCCGTCCGTGTCGCCGTCTCCTTCGCCTTGAGTTCCCTATCCCGAGCGAAAATGCCAGTCCGGCTCGGACCGAGGGATCCCGTTGAAGTTACCTTAAAGCTTACGCCGCGGGATCCCTCAACTGCACTCGGGATGACGGTGAGCGATTGCCGCGATTTTGTTCCGTCGCCAATTGCTGGGCGTAGGCCAGAGTATCGATATTTTCGATCGTCTTGTCGCGCCGAATGGCTTTGATTCGGGGAAAACGCAGGGCGAGTCCGCTGGAGTGGCGCGAGCTTGGTTGAATGGAATTGAAGGCAATTTCCAAGATGATGTCCGGTTTGACCTCACGATAACGCCCGCGCTCAACCAGGGTATTTTGTTTGAAATGTTCGGTCAGCTCGGCGATCTCCACATCGGTCAGTCCACTATAAGCTTTGCCGATTGGTAATAATTCGCCGCTCCCTTCGTCCCGTACGGCAAAGGTATAGTCGCTGAGCACGTGATTTCTTTTACCGTGACCAAGCTCCGCTCCCACAACCACGACATCGAGTGTCGCCAGTTCCTTCTTTAGCTTGAACCAGAACATTCCGCGTCGTCCCGGTGAATAAAAACTTTCCGGATCCTTGACCATGAGCCCTTCATTTAAACGCAGCCGTGCGCGTTTGAATTCGTTCTCGATCTCGTTAGCGGAATGCGCCGCCACCACCGATGCGATTTGAAATTTCGAAGGCAATTTCAGACCGCGCAGCAGCTCGCGCCGTTCGCGCAGCGGCGTTCTCAACAAAGAACGGCCGTCCAAAAATAATAGATCGAAGGCAACAAATATTACCGGCACATCCGCCGAAGAAGTCTCAAATAAATCGAGCGCGTCGGTTTTTCGCCCGAGCCGTTTCTGCAAATCGAAAAATGTCAGCTTGCGATCCTCGGCAAAGGCGATGATCTCGCCATCCAGAATTACCTCTTCTGAAAATTCGCGCGCCTGCTCGGCGATTTCGGGGAATTGTCCGGTGATACGCTTGAGATCGCGTGAAAATATTTCCGCGCGCGCGCGGCTGGCGTGCAGCTGTGCGCGGATGCCATCGAATTTGTCTTCGACATATATTGTAGCCGGCGTCGTTGGCGCCGGGCCGCGGTTAGCGACCGCGGCTACAGTTGTAGCTGGCGCCGTCTCGGGCGTCAGGTTTTTCGGTTCTGCCGCTGAGACAGCAGCAGCTACATCGACGAACCGTTTCCAGATGGCTTCGGCGGTTGGTTCAGGACTGGCGAGCATGCATTTGATTGGGCGGAAGAGCGAAAGCTCTGCCCGATGAAGCTCGTTATTTTTTGCCAGAACCGCGGTGCGTCCGATGTCGCCCAGGAGCATGTTCGCTTCCTTGACCTCATCGAGCGGCGCATTAAACGCCTGGGCGATTGCTTCCTCAACCAGGCCCTCGCGTAATCCGATACGCAGATCGCCAGTAAGAATCTTGACCACATACTGGCCTTCCCGCGCTGAGAGACGCGCCACGCGATTTTGTAGCGCCTCTTTTTTCGCAACAGGTCCACGTAATTTCTGGAGGTGTTCAAAAAACTTGTAGGAATCTGCAATACCGAAAGGCTCTGGAACAGTGCGGCCGTCGAGCACCTCGAACGCAGTCTTGCCGGCGTCGCCGTGACTGTGAGCGATACGTCGAAATTCTGCGTCGCTGAGTTTTGTCGCGCTGCCAAGAGCGCGATAAATAACGGAGCCGCCCACTTGCAGCGTGCGCAAATCGGTTTGGGGAAAGGCATGACCGGTAAAATAAACCGTGGCGAACGCGAGTCGCTCATCATCGAGCGTCGAGAAATATTCTGCTAACAGACGGACCTTCTCGAGCTTCGCCGGCATCGCTGCAATGGCCTGGCCGACATTTGCGAAAGCGAGAAATTCCGATGGAGTGGCCGTTGTAGCTGCCGCCGTCACCGGCGGCAAACCATTCGATTGCGCGGTTGAAACGGCGATGGCTGTATCGGGCAATTGCGCGAGAGACCTCCCCAACGTGAGATCCATCTGATTTTCCTCAGTCAGCGCCCATGCTTCGATACCCCGCGCGCGCAAATCGCGTGCAAACTGCGCGGCGAATCCGTGCAGAGTGAAAACCCGTTTCGGTCCCACCAGCTCGACATAACGCAACAGATCATCGTAATCGGCATGATCGGAAAGCGGGAACGCCGCGTCCACCTGATACCGATAAATCGCGTTCGGCTCGACCGCCCAGCCGCTGATCATGGCTACCCGTTTGCGCGGAATTTTTTCCAGCATGCGCGAGCGATTCGCGCTCGGAGGACAAATCAAAACTTTGCCGGCGAGATCATTCGCATGATAACGAAGGTAATGGCAAAATTTCTGGCCGTATTGCTCGTAAATACGCGTCATTTGATAGACTGAACCGTGCAGCATCGGCGTCAGATCGGCTCCGGCGAGCGCACATAGGATTTCCTGCGCTTTGCCCAGCGAATAGCCGAGTAGCACGGGAACTTCCTTGTTCTCGATCGCATCGCGGCAAAACGCGACGATTTGCGCGATCACTTCATCGGTCGGTGGCAGGCGATAACGGGGAATGCCGTAAGTTGTTTCCATGATCAGGGTGTGGGCCGCGGTCCATTCCGTGGCCTCGGCCGACTGACCTTGGCGCAATTTGAAATCGCCGGTGTAAAGCAGCGAATCATTCTCGGTGCGTAAGAAAAGCTGAGCCGAACCAAAAATATGACCCGCTGGAAACAAGGTCACTCGCATTCCCCGGACATCCTTTTCCTGGCTGAATGGCAGGATGATTTCATTGCGTTTTCCAGGGAGGCGGGCTCGCATCAAACTAGCGGTTCGCTCTGAAACGATGATCTCGCGATGCGGTGCAATGTGATCGCTGTGCGCGTGAGAAACGAAAGCGAAGTCCTTGGCCTCCCAGGGGTCGAGCCAAAGATTCTGTTGTGGCAAAAAGACGCCACGCTCATATCGGACATCGATCATCCCGAAATTTAGCCGCGTGTTTCTGCAGGGAAACTGCCATTCGATTGGTTTCCTGATTTGGAACGCGAGAATAGGAACACAGACTTTTCAGTCTGTGCGCCCAGCGGAGTTTTAATCCGCTGAAGGGGTTCCCTGCACGGGAAGCTCGTGCCCCGCCAATTACGGGCCGGTTGGGTTGCCGAGAGCAGCGGGTTTAGAAACCCGCTGGGCGCACAGGCCAGAGGCCCGTGTTCCGCGCCCCGACATTCGCTCCGCATTGACAGGGTCGCGCGCAGCCCGTTTGATATGGTAATGCGATTTACCTGCGCGGTCGCGCTTCTACTAAGCGTGAGCTCTGTCGCTGGGGCTGATACCGAGCAACGGAAATTTCCACTGGCGCTCAATCCCGATTTCCAGTTTCGCAAAGCCAAGATTTACACGCTGTCGCTAGGCCTTCCCGCCACCAAAGGACAGAAAGGGAACACTCCCGCGAACCTGACGAAGAAGACCAGTTCCAAATCGGGTAGCGCGGTTCAGGAAGCCTCGATAAATTTTGAACGCTCTTATCGGATGTACGGCGCAGTCACCGCGCTCGATCAACGGCAACGCTTCGGGCAATACTTTGATTTTTTCTGGCGGGCAAAGCGGCCTTCGGATTTGACGGTCCGGTTTGAATATAAACAGGAGAAACTTCGGGCTTTTGTGCAGGCAAAAGAACAGGCCTACCAGAACGTCCGCGGGACGAATCACAGCGGATTTCGAGTGGTGGGTGATGAGTATTTTGATGACGGGCAAGTGCTGGCCTGGCGGTGTTTGCTCATCGAACACGGCCGGATTGTAGCCGAGAAACGCTCTTTCTTATGGGACTAGTTTGTTTGACTGTCAGGGCTAAGTTCCATAACGTTCTATAGTTATTGTGGAATCGTCGATTCAGGTCGGAGTATGCGGCCCTGCCGTCTGGGTCCGGGTGGAGGGCAAAGGCAGTTTTCTGAACAGCGGAAATTTCAAGCAGTTTGCCCGCGAAATGGTGGACCGGGGCTATCGCGAGTTCGTGGTCGATCTTGTCGATTGCATGATGATGGATTCCACTTTTATGGGGACAATGGCGGGACTGGCCCTGCGATTGAAGGAACTTGGGCAGGGACATCTGCGGGTGGTGCATTGCGGCGAACGCAGCCGGCAATTGCTTTCCGGCCTTGGTCTCGATCAACTTTTTCAAATCTCCAGCAACGGCGCGCGCTCTCCGGAATGCGACGCGCTCGCTCCCGCAACCCTGGGAAAAAGGGAGCAGGCCAAGGAAATGCTGGCAGCTCACGAAGCGCTGTGTGAAGCGGCACCGGAAAATCTTTTGCGGTTCAAAGACGTTCTCGACTACCTCAAGCACGACCTTCACGACAACCCGGTAAAGAAGTAAGCTGGCTGCCGACTTCATGTGGCCGACTCTTCTCTACGCCGCCCTGGCTATCGCGATTTGCGGTTGGATTTTCACTTCCTTCCGCCAAAGACGGAAGGTTCACGCCCTCGAGCGCTCGAAGGAGGAAATCCAGGTCGAAGAAACGCTCGTCTTCGATTTTTTACACGGGTTGGGTGAAGCGTTTCGGGAAACAATCAAGCCGCATGATTTGCATCGGCTGATCGTGGAAGGGGCCACCCGAATTCTCGACGCTCATGGCGGCGCGCTCTATCTCACCGATCGCAGTGGGAACAAACTGGTGCCGGTATTTCTTTCCAAGGGTTGTCCGCCGCTGGTGCCGGTGCCGGGTCACATTTTGCATCAGGCCGCGACTACCCCCGCTGCCTTGGAAGGATTTTTGCGGATGCATAGTGTTCCACCGGGCGAAGGTTTAATCGGCACCGTCTGGCAGACGGCGCAACCAGTTTCGCTCGCCGACGTGCGGGACGTGCCGGAATTGGCGCGCTTGCGCGAAACACCCCTCGGGACTGCTTCGCTGATGGCCACGTCCTTGCTTTATGGCAAACAAAACATGGGCGTGCTCGCGGTTGGCAATGGCCCGATGGGCGCGCCATTCACGCCGAGTGATTTTGTTGTCTTCAAATCGATCGCTGAGCAATCCGCCTTCGCCCTCTACAACGCCATCATTTACTCCGAGGCGAATGAAAAAAAGCGGCTTGATCACGACCTGGAAATCGCGCGCGACATTCAGCGGATTCTGCTTCCGGAAAAATCGCCGGCCGTTCCCGGGTTCGAAATTGCCGGCATCAACATTCCGGCCCGGCAGGTCAGCGGCGATTACTTTGATTACATCCGGGTGGACGAACATCGGCTCGGCGTGGCAATCGCCGATGTTTCGGGCAAAGGCGTCCCCGCTTCATTGATCATGGCGATTTGCCGCAGCGTTCTGCGCAGTCAGGCACCGCAGAATCCGTCGCCGGCGGACGTTTTGAAGGCAGTCAATCGCCAGCTTTATCCTGACATCAAAGAGGACATGTTCATTAGCATGGCATATTTGGTGGTGGACCTTTCTGTCGGTTCGATCACGCTGGCGCGCGCTGGCCATGATGCCCCTTTGCTCTATCGTCGCGCCCAGCAAACGGTCGAATTTATCAAATCACCCGGAATGGTCGTCGGCATCGATAGCGGGAGTGTGTTCGATCGGATCACGAACGATTTCGCAATCCGACTCGAGCAGGATGATTGTCTGATTCTTTACACCGACGGCGTGACGGAAGCCTTGGATGCCGAGGGTTTCGAATTCGGCATTGACCGGATGATTCAATCGGTGCGGGCGAGCGCAGCACACGGCGCTTCGGCCATTATCACGCGATTAATTGATGACGTGCGCAATTTCGTGGGTGCGCATCCACAGAACGATGACATCACCCTAATTACCATTCGTAAACATGAAAAAGACCAGCCCTGAACCACGCGAAGAAGACAAAATTCCACCTCCAGTGCCTGCTGAGCCCGGATACAGTTCGGCCGACGGAGAAGCTACGGACGATCCAGTTGCGAGTATGCAAGGCGATCTCGATCGCTTTCGCGACCTGGCATTGCGAACCCAGGCGGACTTTGAAAATTACAAAAAGCGCGCCGCCCGCGAGCGCGATGAAGGGATTAAATACGCCAATCGTTCGTTGCTAGAACGCCTGGTCCCGATCGTCGATAACTTCGAGCTTGGACTTTCTGCCGCTCGCGAGGAGGGCGAGCGTTCGCCTATTTACTCCGGAATGAGCATGGTCCTTAAGCAACTCAACGATTTTCTAACGGCTAATGGACTGGAACCAATCGATGCGGTTGGAAAACAATTTGATCCCAACCTGCACGAGGCCATCGGCCACGAACCAAGCAATAGAGTTCCCGAAGGCCGGGTCATTCGACAAACCCGCCGTGGCTATCGCTTAAAAGATCGGCTGCTGCGACCAGCGGCGGTGGTGGTTTCGAGCGGCGCCGCTAGAAGCAGTAATGAGTGAGAGGGTAGCGCGCATATCCTGTGCGCATAGCGTGGCGCCCCTGCCGCGCTTCTTGAGAAAGAGAAGTGAAAAGAGAAGTAGAAGTGAGAAGTTAGAAGCTCCGGTCGGCAGAAACCTTGCTTTCATGTCACTGTCCGCCTGCCGTTCACCATCCTAAATGCCTACGACCAAACGCGACTATTACGAAGTGCTCGGGGTTGCCCGAGGCGCGCCTGAGGACGAAATCAAGCGGGCCTATCGCAAGCTCGCGGTCAAATTCCACCCGGACAAGAATCCGGACGATCCGCACGCCGAGGAAAAATTTAAAGAACTCGGCGAAGCCTACGACGTCCTGATCGACGTCGATAAGCGTGCCGCCTACGATCGATTCGGGCACGCTGCGTTTTCGCAAGGCGCCGCCGGTTTCGGGGGCGGATTCCACGATCCATTCGACATTTTCCGCGAGGTCTTTGGGGGCGGCAGCGGAGGAATTTTTGAGAGCTTTTTCGGGGGTGCCGGCGGCGGTCGCGCGGAAGAACGGCAGCGCGGTTCCGATTTGCGCTACGACATGCAGATTACTTTGGAAGAAGCAGCTTTTGGCACGGAGAAAGAGATCGAAATTCGCAAGCTGGATACCTGCGACCAATGCAATGGCAGCGGTGCAGAACCAGGTTCGCGTTCGATCAATTGTCCAACCTGCGGGGGTCGCGGGCAGGTAATTAGTTCGCGCGGTTTCTTCCAGGTATCACAAACCTGTCCGCGCTGCCGGGGCGCCGGACAGATTATCGAAAAACCGTGTCACAAATGCGGCGGCGAAGGGCGGGTGGAGAATTCCAGCCGAATCAAATTGAAAATCCCGGCGGGTATCGGGAGTGGTTCGCGGTTGCGTTCTTCACGAAATGGCGAAGCCGGTATCCGCGGCGGGCCGCCGGGCGATCTCTACGTCGTGCTTCACATCAAGGAGCACCCGGTGTTTCAGCGCGATGAAGATGATCTTTATTGCGAAGTCCCGATTTCTTTTGCGATTGCCGCTCTCGGCGGCGAGGTCCCGGTGCCGACGCTCGAAGGGAAGGCAAGCCTGCGGATTCCGGTCGGAACCCAAACTGGCCAGGTGTTTAAATTGCGTGGTAAGGGCATTGCCAACATCGAGGGCCGCGGTCGCGGAGATTTACTCGCACGCGTCATCGTGGAAGTGCCAACGCGATTGAACTCGGAGCAACGGCGCAAGCTGGAGGAATTTGCCAATTCATGCGGCGAAGAAAATACTCCGCTGTATAGAAGCTTTTTTGAACGCGCCAAAGATTTCTTTCGCTAACTCTGCTTCCGTCATCCCGAGCAAAGGCGAGGGATCGCGCGATGTTTGATGTTCGAGGTTTGATTTGTTGAGCGGTTCCGCGGTTACATCAAACATCAAACTTCCCCAATGCATCGCTTTTATATCGCCCCGGAAGATTGGAATCCTGACTCGCTCGTTTTAGCGGGAGCCGAAGCACATCACGCGCGCGATGTGCTTCGTCTTCAACCTGCTGGGCGGGTGGTTGTGTTCAATGGTCGCGGCCATGAAATCACGGCTGAAATTGCGAAGGTAACCCGCGACGAAATTCTCTTACGCAAAATGCACGAGGCGCGGGTGCCGCCGCTGCCCTGTCGGATCACGCTGGCCCAGGCCATCCCGAAAGGGAAAAACATGGATCTAATTGTGCAGAAAGCAGTCGAGATCGGAGCGGCGGAGATCGCGCCACTGATTTCCGAGCGCACCATCGTTCATCTCGAGGCGAAAGAAGCGGCGCAAAAGCAAGCGAAATGGCATCAGGTCGCGATCGAAGCAGCCAAACAATGTGGACAAAACTGGCTGCCGACGGTGCAACCGCCGAGAAAGCTCAGCGATTTTTTTTTAGCGGTAGAGGCAGGCGCGTCGTCTGCACCAGACTTCGGAACGCAGCCGACACGGCCGCCGCCACAGAACAGAGGTCTCGATTTGAGATTAATTGGTTCCCTTCAATCCGACGCGCTCCATTTAAAAACGGTGCTGGCTGATTACGAACGCGAACATCACGCTCGCCCGGCGAGTGTTCTGATGTGCATTGGTCCGGAAGGCGATTTTACTCCAGCGGAGCTCAATCTGGCGCGGAGCAACGGCTGTCGTCCCATCACTCTTGGTCCCATTATCTTGCGGGTAGAAACTGCGGCGATTTACTGCCTGAGTGTGCTCTCCTACGAATTGTTAGCTGCACCTGTTAGCGGCTAATAAGTATAGGGAGCGGGAAGGGGAAAGGCGTCGCGAATTAGTTCGAAGCACGGTTGCCCGTCTTCAGCCAGGACAATTTCGACAACGTCGAACCTGACCAGGATGTCTGGGTTATCCAGCAATTGCAACCAGGCCAACGCGCCCCGCGCAATCAATTTGCGTTTCGCCGCATTGACCGCTTCAACGGGCCGTCCAAAATCTTCTCGAGTGCGCGTTTTAACTTCGACGAAGACGAGGGTATCGCGATCGCGACAAACGATATCGACTTCACCGCCATGCCGCGCCCGGAAATTACGGTAAAGAATTCTGCAGCCTTTGCGGCGGAGAAAGGCACAGGCCAGTTTTTCCCCGCGCGCACCGAGCCGCAGATGTTCAGATAATTCTCGTGAGCGGGAGAAGCGGTGCCGCCAGCGGTTGGTCAGATCGGCGATGGACCAATTGCCTGTCATTGCACGACGCGCAGCTTAGCCACTGCATTATGATTTGTTTCCTCTTTTGTCATTCCGACCGTAGTGGAGGAATCTCTAATCATTCTTCCCCTAGAATAAATCAGAGATGTCTCGGTCCGAGCCGGACTGGCGTATTCGCTCGACATGACACTAATTCGAGCGCGAGAAGCGGTTGGGCCACCGGCTCGAAAGATCGGCGATGGATCGGACAAGGCCCGTGTTCATGAAGTTTAATGAGGTGAAGTTCGGTGCCGTAACCCTTGTGCTGGCCGAAACAATACTCCGGGAATCGCGCGCAAAACTCACGCATTAAACGATCCCGCGTCACTTTCGCGATCACGCTGGCGGCGGCGATGGAAAGACTGATGCAATCGCCATCGATGATCGCGGTTTGCGGTAGAGGAAATGGCGAGACCGGAAGTCCGTCAATAAGCACATGCTCGGGCGGCCCAAACAGCCCCTCGAGCGCGAACCGCATCGCCTTGTGCGTTGCGCGCAAAATATTGATTTGATCGATCTCGAGGGAGTCGACCACACCGATGCTCCAAACAATGTCCTCGCGCGACACCAGCTCGTCGTAGATTTCCTGGCGCAGCTCGGGCAGGAGTTGTTTCGAGTCCTTTAATTTTCGATGGCGGAATTTCTCTGGCAAAATCACGGCCGCGGCTACCACCGGCCCGGCCAGTGCCCCGCGACCTGCTTCGTCAATTCCGGCGATGCGGATGACACCGAGGGCGCGCAGTTTTTTTTCATAACGAAAACCACAGCGCCGGTACATCGGCCGAAGATTATCCGCAGATTTATTTTGTGCCAATAGCTCGTAATTCGAGCCGGCAGGTGCGGGATCGAGGGATCCCGATAAAGTTACCTTTCAGCTTCCGCCCCGGGATCCCTCGACTGCGCTCGGGATGACCGAAACCTATTCTCTGACCGCGGTCGCTTCCTTGCCTTTGCGGGTGCGCAGGTAATTGAGCTTGGCCCGGCGGGCACGCCCTTCTTTTTCCACTTCCACCTTCGCAATGCGGGGCGAATGCAAGGGGAACACGCGCTCGACTCCCTCGCCGTAGGAAATCCGGCGGACGGTGAAGTTTTCATTTAAGCCACGACCTTTCCGGCCGATGACGATGCCGGCGAAAATTTGAATGCGTTCTTTGTCGCCTTCCACCACTCGAGTGTGGACGCGGATGGAGTCGCCCACGCGAAATGCCGGCAACTCGGTTTTGAATTGGTCCTTCTCGATAGCGTCGATGATACGATTCATGGCAACTCCTTTTGCGGGCGCTCAATCTCCGCGGATGCGGGCTAAACGCAAGTGTGGTCATCACGAGCGAAAGTCGAGGGATCCCGCCGCGCAACCTTTAAGGTAACATCACGGGATCCCTCGACTCCGCTCGGGATGACCGTATGCGAACGCGATGTTGTGATTGGGCATCCGGCAAATATACTCGTTCCCCACCAGCGCCCGTAGCTCAACTGGATAGAGCGTCAGCCTCCGGAGCTGAAGGTTGCGCGTTCGAGCCGCGCCGGGCGCAGGCTGGAAAAATATAACTGGTGATCAGTGAATCGTGGATAGGACCACCAGTTTGCCTCTGGAATTTCCGCTAGCGCAAAAATTCCTACGCGAGCGCATCAATCCGGCCGACTAAATCCTTCTTGCTCGTCATGCCGGTGACCTGATCGCGCACCTGGCCGTTCTTGAAGATCAGGAGCGTTGGGATCGCGCGAATGTTGAATTTAAAGGAGAGATTCTGATTCTCGTCGATGTTCACTTTACCGACTTTGATGGCGTCGCCTTTTTCGCGCGCGATCTCTTCGATGAGCGGCGCGATTAACTTGCAGGGGCCGCACCATTCCGCCCAGAAATCAACCAGGACGGGCTTTTCGCTGTTGTTTACTTCGCGATCAAAGTTCGATTCGGTAAGGGTGATGGCAATTTCCATCACGAAATATAATTCCAAATCTCAATGATCAAAATCGCGGCTGATACTAAGACCAATCCCCAGCAAAGCGGCATCGGGATGGCATTGAGGACCGGCTGCGGTGCTGCGGGGGCGATGGTTACGGGGGCGGTCGGCGGCACAACCGATGTGGCCGTTGCGGTAATGAGAGGCTGAGTCTTTGACATCCTCGCTGGCGTTGGCTTTGGCGGATCGGGCAGGAGACTAATGCGCGCCGTTTCCTTGGCCAGAGGAGTCGTGGGTACCCGTGCCGGTGCCGGGGGCGGCCGTGGCGCCGGCACGGCCGCCCCCGACGTTGTTCCAATCGGCCGAGGCAAAGGTGTTTTGGCCGCTGGCGGAAGAGGCGGTGGTGTTGCCGGTGGTGGCGATACCACGTGCGGTGCAGGGACCGCCCCAGCAGGAGGTGCGGGCAATGGATTCTGCGACACGGGCGGTCTGGGAATCGGAACATTGGCTGGTTTTGGAACCAGCGGGGCCGAGGTGGGTGGAGGCTCCGAGGTGGGGGGCCGCGACGGAAGATTGATTAGAACAGTATCGTCCTCCTCAGGCGCGGCGGCGTCTCCACGGCGGGGGGGAAGAGTAATCCGGACAGTTTCTTTCTTTGGTTCGCTCGCTTCAGCCATGGTCACTTTGACAGGTGGGACAATAAGTCTGTCAGAAATTTCGCGGTTTGTCACCCGTCAATTGACGCTCGGACAATAAAAACCAACACTACGCCAGGAGGTCGTAGCCACGGGCACCCTGAATCTCTCGTATAATGAATTCGCCGACAGGTCCGGGTCGAGACAATAAGACACGCGTGTCCACCTCGGGTGCGTCCGCTTCGGTGCGGGCGACCAGCGGTTGATCGACCAATAATTTCAGTTCGGTGCCGATTTTGGCTGCCGCGATTTCGTGCGCGATTTTCTGCTGCAAAGTCATGGCGCGACGATGGCGTTCGTTTTTCAGCTTCGCCGGTATTTGTCCTGGCATTTTCGCAGCGCGCGAACCTTCCTCGCGCGAATACTTGAAAATGCCGAGCCGCTCGAATCGCGTCCGCTCTATGAAATCCAGTAGGGTTTCAAATTCCGTCTCCGTTTCCCCGGGGAAACCGATGATGAACGTCGTGCGCAAGGCGATTCCCGGAATTCCAGAACGCAACTTCGCGATCAATGTTTCTACATGGGTGCGACTGGTTTCACGTCGCATTCGCCGAAGCATCGATTCATCGATGTGCTGCAATGGGATGTCGATATAACGCGCGACACGCCGGCACTCGGCAATCGTCGCGATCAGCTCATCGCTCCAGTGCGCCGGATGAGTGTAAAGCAATCGGATCCAAAACTCGCCGTCGATTTTCTCAACCTCGCGCAGGAGCGAAGCCAATGTCAGCCCCCGCGCCGAATCGACCGGTTGACGCGGGCCGGCTCTTTCCGTCCACAAATCCATCCCGTAATAGGTCGTGTCCTGGCTGATAAAATTGATTTCGCGCACTCCTTCGGCCACAAGTGCGCGAATCTCGGAAAGGACTGATTCTGGAGTGCGGCTGCGGTGACGCCCGCGCATTTGCGGGATAACACAAAAACTGCACGGATGATTGCAGCCTTCAGCGATCTTCAAATAGGCGGAGTGCGGCGGGGTTAAACGAAAACGGGGCGTGTCGTAGTCGGGGATGTAGGTGGGCCGAGGCGTGACAAAATCGAGAACGTCCGAATTTTCTGCATTCGATGTTCGATGTTTTTGCAGAACGCGTTCTACCACGGTTCCCAATTCGCGCACTTGGTCCAGTCCGATGAAAGCATCGACTTCCGGCAATTGCTGTCGCAGTTCTTGGGAAAATCTCTGCGACATACAACCGCTTACGATCAATCTTTGGTTCGCCCGTTTGTGCAGGCCGCGTTGTTGATGCGCCTCTAAAATCGCATCGATCGATTCTTCCTTGGCCGAATCGATGAAGGCACAGGTATTAATTACGAGCACATCGGCATCCTCCGCGCTGGAGGTGATTTCCATGCCGCGCTCCAACACGCTGCCGAGCATGATTTCGGCATCGACCAGATTCTTCGCGCAGCCAAGGCTGATCATCCCGACCTTTGGCCGCGTTAGTGGCTGTGGTGGCAGGCCCGTCGCCTGCATGGAGTGAGGAATTGCCGCCGACACGGCAACCGCTACAGAAGACCTGCTCGTTGGTTTCACTGAGCTGTTATTTGCAAATCGGTGTCGCCGTTGGAGACGATCTTGCCGTTCTTGCTAATCTGCACGGCTTCACGATCGAGCACGCGCACGCTGAAGCGGTGACCGCGGAATTCGACCGTTCCGTCAGACGGCGAAACCCACCGCTCAAACGCCGGCTTGGTGGGATCGTCGTCGATGGTTACCTGCATGTAGGTCCTTTTTAGCGGCTTGATGTCGATGCGATTCGGGCCATTGGCATCAATCGCTTCGTTTGCGGCCTGCGCGGCGGCGACTTCATCGGGCCGCACCGGTACCGCCCGGCGAACTTCCGGCTCAACTGCTCGCGGAGCCGGCAAGAGCGGCGTTTCGACCGCAATAGCGGTGGGTATGGGCGTTGTCGCCGGGACCGCAATGGTCGGCGTGCTTTTCGCTGGTGGAGCAGTCGCCGCCACGCGAGCGGGCGATTCAACCGGTAGCGCCCGCGGCGCAACAATCGTGGTCACTGTTGCGCTCGGAGCAGCGCTCGCGGCTGCTTCGGTCGGATGGGGCGCGATTTGATTTAGCTTCGAGATAAAGCGCAGAAACGAGAACCCGGCGACCAGAATCGCAATCCCAATCAGGAAAGGGACCAACGAAGGCCGAGCATTTTCGGTTCGGCGTGGCGACCGGTGTCCGCGCGGTGCCTTGGGCGCCGGCGCGTCTTGCAAATAGGAATAGCCATCGACCGTAAAAGGGCCGGAGGTCTCAAAAGCATCGAGGTAGGGCGAAACGTCGACCTCGAGAAATTTGCCGTAGATTTGCAGGAACCCTTTGGCGTAGGCCAGACTGGGAAAGTTCGAAAAGTCATCCGCTTCGATCTCGGCCAGGCGCGATTGTCTAATTCTCGTTAACCTCGCCGCTTCCTCAAGCGAAAGGTTGCGCGCCTTGCGCGCTTCCTGAAATTTTCTGCCTAGTCCTTCGATGGACATGTTGTCTCTTGCCGATTAGACCGCGGCGTCGAGATCGACCAGAATCTCGCGCGGCTTCGCGCCTTCGCCGGGGCCTAAAATACCGCGCTGCTCGAGAATATCAACGATGCGCGCAGCCCTGGTATACCCAAGTCGAAGCCGGCGCTGCAACAGGGAAGTCGAGGCCTTCTTTTCCTGACGAATGATCTCCAGACATTTCTCCACCAGTTCTTCGTCCTCCTCGGACACGTCTTCAGCCGGAATGGTGCCCGACTGCAATTTTTCTTGCATCGCGCTGTCGAATCCCGGTGCGGCCTGTTTAGAAACGAAGTCGACCAGCTCTCGAATCTCATCATCGGTCACCAAAACGCCTTGGGCGCGGATTAATCGCGAGGTGCTCGGCGGCAGATACAGCATGTCGCCCTGGCCCAGCAAACGGTCTGCGCCGTTTTCATCAAGAATAACGCGGCTATCGATTTTGCTCGCGACCTGGAACGCGATGCGGCTCGGAATGTTTGCCTTGATCACGCCGGTGATTACGTCGGCCCGTGGCGTTTGTGTTGCCACGATAAGATGAATTCCGGCGGCCCGGGCAATGGCAGCCATTCGGGCAATGCTGCTTTCCACATCGGCTGGCGCGGTCTGCATCAAATCGGCCAGCTCATCGATGATGAGCACGATGTAGGGCAGCTTATCGGGAATAATCAGTTCGCCCTCGCGCGGAACGCGAATTCCGGTAGCCGCGCTCGCGGACCGCGGGCCGGCGTCAGCGACGCCGGCTACAACGTCATCGTCCAATTCTTTTTGCGTCTTCTTCGGGGGCCGAGCGTTGAAACTGGTAATGTTACGCATGCCGACGCGCGCAAAAATCTTATAACGCCGATCGATTTCCTCGCTTAACCAGCGCAAGGCGATCAACACTTTTTTCGGATCCGTCACCACCGGGAAGGCGAGGTGCGGCAGTTTTTCGTAAATCTGCATCTCCACCACCTTGGGATCGATCATGATGAAGCGCAGCTCTTCGGGGGTGAAACGAAAGAGAATGCTCGCGATCAGGGCATTGATGCAAACGCTCTTGCCGCTACCCGTCGTACCCGCAATGAGCAAGTGAGGCATCTGCGCCAGATCCGCAATGATGACGTTGCCGTAAACGTCCTTGCCTAGCGCCAGCGGAAGTTTGCAACGCCTTTTCGCCTCTTCCCAATCGGCCGATTGCATCAATTCCCGCAAGGTCACTTTGATCTTGCGCGTATTTGCGATTTCGATTCCAACGGTGTCTTTCCCGGGAATCGGCGCCAGGATATTAATGCGCTCCGCTCGGGTCGCGCGGGCCAGGTCCCGTTCGAGCGAGACGATTTTATCTACCCGTACGCCCTTGGCGGGATAGACTTCGTAACGCGTGATCGTCGGGCCTTTGGTAATGTCGCCCGCGGCCACGGCAATGCCGAATTGCCCCAGTGTTTCGATCAAAACCGCCTGCACCTGCTCGAGTTCGGCCGGATCCGCCCCGCCACGCCCTTCGGGATCGTGTTCGTCGAGCAAATCGATGTTTGGAACGACGTAATTTTCGGCATCGAATCTTCGCGCTTCGGCCACCGCCATCGATGGTTTCGATTTTGCCGGCCGCAATTCTGCGAGCGAAGGCTTTTTGCGCGGCGGCATGAGCGCCCCCTCCGGCAGCGCGGTGGTATCGACTACTTTCGGTTTCGGACGACCGGCCAGTTCTTCCGGCGAGATGAGAAGTCGGTCTGGAACAGGCGCCCCTTTTTTCTTTAGTTGTTTTTCAATCGACCGGCGCTGTTTTGCCAGCTCACGTTCGCTGATCGCCAGCTGTCCCTTGATGTCGGCGCGACGCATTTCGCGGTGTAATCGCCATTCGCGAAAACTATTTATCCCATTGCGAATACCGGCGACACTTTCGCGGACAAGATGGATCGGACGCAGGCCGGTCATGAGAATGAGCGCGCTGAGATAAATGCCGGCCAGAAGAATCATCGAACCGACGTCGCCCATGGCGGTGAGCAAAAGCTTTTTGCCAAAGAAATAACCGATCGACCCGCCGGGACCCTGGATGTTTAGTTTTTTCCAATCAAAGAAGTAGCGCGTTTGCAATTGCAAGAGGCAGGCGCCGGAGACGATGAAGAGGACAATCCAGGGCAAACGCGCAATCACGCGCAAACGCGGATAGAAAAGTTTGGCGGCTCCGAAACCGAGCAGAACCGCGGCCAGGAAATAGGAAGCCGCTCCAATGAGCAAATAAAATACACTCGCGAAAATGGCTCCGAACGGACCGATGAAATTTTGCGCCGGCCGGTTTGGCGGCGACAAGTAACTCCACGGCACCCATGAGGGGAGATCGCGCGGGCTATAGGAAATCAACGCGAAGAAAAGAAGCGTGCCAGTAAGGAGCAGGATGATCGCGAATACTTCGTTCCAGGCGCTGTTTTTTGCTGAGCGAGCCACTTTGCCGATAGTAAACCCGCCGGCGCGCCTTTCAATGCAATACCCAGCACGGGACCGGTGAGTTTTGGTTGCGCGACAGCGGGATTACTCGTTAGTGTGGCACCTTACTCATGGGGGCGGCATCACGGACAGGCATTTTCTTGATCGGCACGGCCCTTCTTCTCTCCATTTCCTGCGAAAAACACCAACTTGGCGAATATCCCGAAGTGCAGAGAGAACTAATGACAGTGGCGCACGACGCCACGCCTGGTGCCACACCGGCGGGATCAGCGGCAGCTACGCCGGTGAAGTTTTTCCCTGAGAAACGACCGTAGCGAAAAGCAATCATGGCCGAGCAAGAATACCTGGCGTCGCCGCCCAAAATCACGACGATGCCGCCGGGCGTCCCCTACATCGTCGGGAATGAGGCCGCCGAGCGTTTCTCGTATTACGGGATGAACTCCATCCTGACCATCTTCATGACCAAATATCTTTTGGACAAGATGGGCCACCTTAGCGTGATGCCGCCGGCGAAGGCCGAAGCGTGGTATCACACATTTGTCTCGGCGCTCTATTTTCTGCCAATCTTTGGCGCAATCCTCGCTGATGCCGTTTTCGGAAAATTTCGGGTCGTTTTCTGGTTGTCGATTGTGTATTGCCTCGGCCACGTCACGCTGGCACTGATGGGATCGCCCGTGGCGCATGCGATCGAGCCGCGTTACTTACTCGCCATCGGTCTGCTGATGATCGCGATGGGTGCCGGCGGAATCAAACCGTGCGTTTCCACAAATGTCGGCGATCAATTCGGGGAATCGAACAAGCATTTGCTGACGCGCGTCTTCAACTGGTTTTATTTTTCCATCAATGCCGGCTCGGCCCTCTCGACCCTCCTGATTCCCTGGTTGCTCGAACCCTACAAAGCTGCACCGGATGGATTCATCGCCAAACTGTCGCCATCCATCGTCGAGTTTCTTGAGAGTCCGCGCCTGCATAGTCCGGACATCGCCTTCGGACTTCCTGGCGTGTTCATGGCTCTCGCCACGTTCATCTTTTGGCTTGGTCGCAAAAAATTTGTCCACATTCCACCGGTCGGCTTGCGAACATATGGCCGCGAAATCTTCAACAAAGAGACGGGGAAGATCCTGCTCAATATTTTAATTCCAGTTCCCTTTGTCGCGATCTTTTGGGCGTTATGGCAGCAAAATTTTTCTTCGTGGATTCTTCAGGCGGAGTCGATGGATCGGCATCTCTTCGGTATTGAGTGGCTCTCGTCGCAAATTCAGACGGTCAACCCGATTTTTATTCTGATCATGCTGCCGCTCTTTTCGTACTGGCTTTATCCTGCGGTTGAGAAGGTCGTTCGTCTGACGCCGCTGCGGAAGATCGGTGCCGGGTTATTTGTCACGGCGGCATCATTTTTTCTTGTCGCCATGATTCAAACGCGCATCGATGCCGGCGCACGACCGGGCATAATTTGGCAGGTCTGGGCATTCGTGATTTTGACCGCAGGCGAAACGTTGGTTTCGCCCACGCACCTCGAGTTCTCCTA